>DYJK01000099.1 GCA_020723165.1 Melioribacter roseus
AATGTTCAAGTTTATCTAATGCTTCCAGTAAAAAAGATTTGTTTCTTACTATACCGGCATTATTCCAGAGCAGCCCGGCAATTTTATTTCTTTCTGTTTGAAGTAAGAATTCATTCTGCCGATCAATTTTTAGTTCCGGCTGATCCTTAAAGCTGAAAATTTCTTCAGCTTTATTCTTTGATGAATAATCTATCGCTCTCTTTGCAAACACAAGACATTCAAGCAACGAGTTGCTTGCAAGTCGGTTTGCGCCGTGCACGCCGGTCGATGCAATTTCACCCACAGCAGAAAGTCCGGTTATATTTGTTTCGCCGTTCAAACCGGTTTTAATTCCGCCAATCATGTAATGCGCCGCCGGTGCTACCGGAACCAACTCGTTTGTAATATCAACATTATATTTCATTGCCTCGCTGAAAATGTTCGAAAAGCGCTCTTTAATTTTTTTTGCATCGAGATGACGGAGATCCAGATAAACATTCGGCATACCGGATTTTTTCATTTCAAAATAGATTGCTTCTGAAATTACATCACGCGGCGCGAGCTCGGCTTTTTTCTGCTGCTCTTTTAAGAAGCGTTCTCCTTTTTCATTTACTATGTATGCACCTTCTCCGCGTACTGCTTCGCTTATCAAAAATGTTTCATTGGTCCCGGTATAAAATGAAGTCGGGTGAAATTGTATGAACTCCATACTTTCTATTTCAGCTCCGGCATCGTATGCAAGTGTAAGACCTTCGCCAACCGATGTGTGCGGATTTGTAGTGCGCTGATAAATTGCGGAAGCACCGCCGGCGGCTAATATTACTTGTCCGGCAAATGTTATATTTCTTTTGCTCTGCCAATTATATGCAGCAACTCCACAGCATTTTTTTTCATTGCAGATCAATTTGTGAACGAGTGTGTTTTCAAAAATTGTAATGTTGGAATTGTTCCCGACAAATCTTGAGATGAAGCGGACAATTTCTTTTCCGGTTGCATCACCGCCCGAATGAAGTATGCGCCGCTTGGAATGACCGCCTTCGAGACCGAGTGCAATATTTCCGTTCTGTTTATCGAACGGCATTCCCATTTCAATCAATTCAAGAATCCTTTCGCGCCCTTCGTTAACAAGAATTTCAACGGCTTTCGTATTGCACAATCCATGCCCGGTTTTAATTGTATCTTCGTAATGAAGTGCCGGCGAATCGTCTTTATCAATTGCAGCGGCAATCCCGCCTTGCGCCCAATATGAGTTGCTCAATTCAATTGTTGATTTTGTTATAAGTGCAACTTTCCAATTCTTCGAAGCATGCAAGGCAGAATAAAGTCCGGCGAGACCAGTGCCAACTATTACGAAATCAAACTCATGACGTTCCATGCAAAGCCAATCTTTGAAGTGGTGAAAGGATTAGAATTAAATTTCGGAAAACTACTCTCAATCTGTTCGAGCTGGTTAACGAAAGTTATTTATTGCCCAAAGATAAGAAATGTGGATTTTTTTTGAGCATATACTTTTGCGGTTCTTCAAGCGGTTTAAATCCGTATTTGGCGTACAAGCCGTGCGCGTCTTTTGTTGCAAGCATAATTGCACGCATCTCTTTGATGCCGGGATATTCCAGAATAGATTCCATCAGCCATTTTGATAAACCTCTTCCGCGGTATTCTTCGATAATAAAAACATCTGCGATATAACCGAACAAAGTAAAATCCGTAACAACACGCGCAAAGCCGATCTGCTTCTTGCCGTCATAAACTCCGAAGCAGAGTGAGCCGTCAATTGTGTTTTTTACTTTGTCGATTGTTATTCCCTTCGACCAATATGAGTTCGTTAAAAAGCGGTGGATCACAAACAGATCAAGCTTACCTTTGTTTGTGGAAATAAGATAATTGTCTTTCCGGTATTCTTGAATTCTTGTCATGTTAGCTCTATCCCGAAATATTTTTTGAGTAAAAGTAAAAATTCTTTTTCAGAATCGAATTCTGTTTTCGATTTGTTTCCGTTCACGGTAACTGTCAATGAATTATTGCTCAACGTAATTCTTCCGTCGCGAGTTGCAATTGTACAAAGCATTCTTGTTCTGAAATGCGAACTCAAATCATCTTGTTGAAATGCACACATCGTTTCGTAGTCTGAAAATTTTCTCGACTCGGTTGTAAATTGATATTGCAATTTCCATTTACCATTTCTCGGCAAGCTCGAAATTTCATTTTCCCTTTTCCATAACTGGAAGATGTTTTCCCCGGCGGATTTCAATTTATATTTTCCACTAACATCTTCACCTTCTCCGTCCGGCATTAGAACCGGTGTGCGGAACGAATCACCAAAGCCGACATCAACCAAATAATTTTTATCGAGGTGAACAAGCAGAGTCATGTGATCGAATTCGGGGCCCAATTCTTCTTTTTGATTATTATAAACCATCGCAGAAAGCATATCAACATTAAATCCGAGTTGTGTCAAAAGCCAATGGAACAAACCGTTCAGCTCGTAACAAAATCCGCCGCGTTTTGTTGGAATTATCTTCTTATATATTCTTTCAATATCAAGTACAATTCTTGCACGATTAGGAATATCAAGGTCTTCAAACGGAACCGAATAAAGATGTTCCAACTGAAGTTCGGCAAGAAATTCATACGAAGGAGAATAAATTTTCTTGATGCCGATTCTGTTTAAGTATTGTTCTAAATTCATAAGCTAAAAACTCACCGAGGGCAAGCCAAGATATTTTCTGATTAATCCCAATTGTCCTATGTGGTACGATTCGTGTGCCGCGAGAAATGAAAGCGCACCGTGCAATGTTTTATCTGTAAATGGAAACTTAAAATCGGTTTTTGATTTCAACTGCTTCGGTTTCAGTTCACCAATTTTTTTTGTAAGAATCCTATCTGTTTTTTTCCATTCTTTCAATAGTTCTTCGAGTTGCGGATATTTTTTAACATCCTCAATCATTCTAACGTCTTTGTATTCTTCGGCGTACGGATTTTTCGCTTTAGTGCCGAGCAGATTCAAAATATAGTAGCGTGCGTCAACCGAATGGAGTGCAAGAAAAATCATCGAGTTTGTTTTCTCGTTCGGTCTCGTTGATGCTGTTTCGTTATCAACGTCCTTAAACGCGTTGGCAAACAACGTCGAGTTAACTTTGAATATCGAAATGAATGCTTGTGCCGAGCTCATATTTTTTTACTTATTGAATTGCAAAAGTTTATTAGTTATGAAAGCTACACAAAATTCATCTTTGGATACTTTTAATTGCCACGACCTTCAGGTCGTAGAATATCCCTCCATACTATTGGCTTTAGCCTCAATTAAAAACAATTTGGGCTAAAGCCCAAGTTATAGTGGGATACTCTCGCCCCCGACATAAATGTCGGGGCAATTAAAACGCAATTTGCATAGCTCCTGTAATTCACTCACTTCTTTCTCTTACTACTTATTTCCAGATAGTACCCTTTATCACATCTGCCGGAAAGATGTTCCGGGAAATATCTCTTGAACCCGTATTTCTCATAGAGAGCAATTGCTTCTTTCAGTGCAGACGCGGTTTCCAAAATTACTTTTTTATACCCCAACTCCCTTGCCTTAACAAGCGCATGATCTAATAACAACTTACCGTAACCTTTTCCTCTTTCTGATTTTAATAGATACATCTTACGCAATTCGCACGTCTCGCTATCTATATTATATAGTCCGACGGTAGCAATAATTTGACCATCTTCGTTTTCCAGTAGATCAAAGATTCCGTTTCGTTTTATATAATTTAGCTCTATATCATTTAAGTCGGAATCGGTCTTCTCTGGGTCAGTTTTCAATCCATACTCTCTCAAAATAGAAAAAATTAATTCGGTAATAATTTTTTTATCTCTATTAGCAGCTGAACGAAATTTTTGATTTAGCTGTTTCAAAATTAAGCCCCCAAAATATTGTGCTTAGCTATAAATTCATTTAAAATTATAAAAGAAAATAGTTCAAACAAAGAGAACGCGAGGTAAAAATGAATATAACCCGGAAAGAATTTTTAAAAGCCGGCGCTTTAATAACCGGCGGAATATTAACACAAGGATTTAGATACTTAAATACGGCTTTGGATGAATATCCCGGTTTCAAATTAATACGTGATAAAATAGGAATCTTTATTGGAGAGGGTGGTACAATTGCCTGGTATGTTGATAAGAACAGCGTTGCCTCGGTTGATTCCCAATACCCGGATTCTGCAAAGAAATTTATTGAGGGGCTAAAATCAAAAGCTGATAGAAAAATTGATCTTCACTTCAACACCCATCATCACAGAGACCATACATTTGGTAATGTTGTAATCAAAGAATACGCAAATAAAATTATTGCCCATGAAAATTGCGTGCAGTTTCAAAAACTGGCTTACGGTAATGACGCCGATAAACCGCAAGTGTATGCAAATACAACATTTAAAAACACCTGGGAGGAATCATTGGGCAACGAAAGAATATCCGCACGTTACTTTGGTGCAGCTCACACAGCTGGCGATGCAGTAATCCATTTTCAGGTATCGAACATTGCTCACGTCGGTGATCTCGTATTCAACAAAACATTCCCTTACATTGACGACAAAGGCGGCGGTTCAATTAAAGAATGGATCAACACGCTCGAAAAAATTTCGAAATTTTATGATAACGATACACAATTCATTTGCGGTCACGCGGCTTCTGACAATCTGGTCATTCACAGCAAAAAAGACCTAGATGAGATGCTGAATTATTTCGAAGCACTTATTAACCTCGTTATGGCAGAAATTAGAAAAGGGAAGACACGGGAAAAGATCGGGCTCTTGAGCGAGATACCCGGCTTTGCAAATCTAAAAGAAAGATGGGAAGGCGCACGCAAGTTAAATCTTGAGAGAGCATACGACGAAATAACCGGCAGCAATGAACAGTAGAATCCATTATATGAACCGATTTTTCAATGTGGTTATAATAGTTTTTCTTTCTTCATTGATAATTCATTCACAGCCGGATGTTAAATCTACAATTGAGTATTACGATATCTATGGTAGTAACATAAATGATCTGAAATTAGAGATACAGAAAAAAGGTTCGAAGGAAGGCAGTAAAAGATACGATGCTTATACTACATGGCGGGTTGGTTGGGAATTTGAAACGATCTCCTCAAATAACAAATGTACTCTGAAAAATGTTATTGTTATAACTGAAATTAAAATAGTTATGCCTAAATGGGTAAACTATTCGTCGGCAAAAAAAGAAGTTCGGCAAATATGGGATAAGTATTATAAAGCTTTACTGGATCACGAAAACGGTCACAAAGAAATTGGACTAAAAGCTGCCGACGAGATTGAAAAGGAGATTAAAAAAATAAAACCCAAAAGTAGCTGTGATGAATTGGAAAGAGATATAAATAGAAATGGCGATTACGTAATAGCAAAATACAATTCAGTAGAAAAAGAATACGATCGGAAAACAAATCACGGTCTCAACACCGGTGTTATTTTGAAATGATTATACATTTTTGTTCATTGATATTTGAAGAGGATTATTGGTTATTTTCTCAGCGCATTTATATAGTTAATACCTGATCTGCGTTTCAATTGTAACACTAAGAGTACTTACAAAAGTTTATTTTTTTCAGAAGGTTATTGCGTCAATCTTTTTTTGAATAGCTTCTTTTTCAGTCTCTGTTTTTGCAAGATCGATTGCTTTAATAAGATTTAATTTCGCTTTTTCATCGTCGATATTTTTATAAAGCTCGCCGAGTAACAAAAAATAAAAATGGTTGTTTTCAAAATTTAGTTTTTCAGCTTCTGCTAGTGCGGTTTGCTTGCCGTGAACTTTGTACAAAGCATAAATCCTATTCAAGACAACACTTGGAGAAAAATTAATCAGCAGCAACTGATCATATAAATACAGAATGTCTTCCCATTTTTCTTTTGTATCTTCTTTCATACAATGCCAAAAAGCAATTTTTGCTTCCAAATGATAAGAGCCTAATTCGATTCCTTGTGCAGATAGGTTTAAGAAATGCATTCCTTGTTTAATTAATTCTCTATCCCATAATTCTTCATTTTGTTGTTCGTATAAGATCAATCCTAATTTGCTGGAACCTTCGGACTGCCTTGCATCAAACCTTGAGGCATGAAAACACATCAGAGCAATCAAAGCATTTGTTTTGGGCACGTTGGTTCTTTCGTATTCCGTCAGTATTAATCCGAGGCGTAGTGCTTCCAAACATAAATCTTTTTGTAAAATTTGATTCTTGGTTTTTGAATAATAGCCTTCGTTAAAAAGTAAATATATTATATGCAGAACATTATCGAGCCGGCTTACAATTTCATTTTCCGGCGGTAGTTCAATCGTAACTTTTTCTGTTCGTAGTTTTTCTTTCGCCCGGAATAATCTTTTGTTAATCGCTTCTTTATTGGATAAAAATGCTTCGGATATTTCATCGATACCGAAACCGCAAAGAACACGTAATGCCAGACCTATTTGTGCTTCGCTTGAAATAAGAGGATTGCAAACGGCGAAAAGCATTTGCAATTGGCTATCTTTTATATTCTGGAGTGAAAAATCTAACTCAACGACTTCTACCCCTTCTTCATATTTTAATGACAACTCCGGAATAATTTTTTTCTCTAAAATTTTATTTCGCCTAAAATGGTACAAGGTTTTTTGTTTGGCTACAGTATAAAGCCACGCCGTCGGATTGGGCGGTGCACCTTTCACACCCCAAGTTTCTGCAGCCAATAAAAAAGTTGCACTCACAATGTCTTCGGCTGTTTCGATATATTGCAACCCATAAAGCTTGCTAATTACGGCAACCATCTTGGAAAATTCGTGTTGAAATAAATGTTTTAAAGATTCGTATTCCATATTCAATTGTAAACCCGCTCATATTTCAGAACGGGTTTTGTTATTGATTCTCAATTATTCATAAAGCGGTCTGACTTCAACACTACCGTTGGCATCAATAGCCGGGCAGCCGTGTGCTAATGTTACTGCATCTTCAATACTGTCGGCTTTAACAATCATAAAACCACCGAGCCGTTCTCTGATTTCTACAAATGGTCCGTCCGTAATAACGCCACCCGATTTGAGCACTTTGCCTTCTATCGCTAAACGAGGTCCATGGCTTACTACTCTCCCTTGTGCTGCAATGTCGGCAACCCAGTCTTGCCATTTTTTAGTGAGTGCTTGCATTTCTTTGGGTGATACATTGCTATAATCGTAATCCGGCTGACGGAATAAAAACATGAATTCTTTCATTTTATATCTCCTTTAGATTATTGTTAGATGTAATTATTGCAATCATTGTTCATCAACAAAAAATTATTTAAGCAGTACTTCATGCTCGCCTACTTTGTAAGTACCGGCCGGTGTACGAAAAGCAATATTTATACGATTGTAATTGTTTATTAATAATACCGCCATTGTTAGATCAACCAATTCTGTTTCTGAAAATTGTTTTCGCACTGTTTCATAAATTTTATCCGGTACACGCCTTTCGGTAATTTTAGTAACGGCTTCTGCCCATGCAAGTGCCGCTCTTTCCCGCTCTGTGTAAAAAGGTGACTCCTCCCATGCATCCAACATATAAAGTCGCTGTTCGGTTTCACCCAAAGCCCGCAAATCTTTTGAGTGCATATCAAGACAATAAGCACAGCCGTTTATTTGCGATACCCTATAATGGATTAAATCCAATAGTTGTTTTTCAACTAAAGATTTAGACAGATATGCACCTAAACCAAATAACGGTTTCATTGCATTTTGACCCTTTTCGTAGAAATTCATCCTCTGTTCCATTTTCTTTCCCAATTATTATTGAATGTTTTGATTACGCTACAATAATGCTTGAGATTACAAAAATTGGACAGACTCAAAAAAAATTTTTACAAAATTTTGCAAGATCGCTGTTTGACGTTCGTAGGGCTTATAATTAGGTAATTTAAAATAGCTTCAGTTTTGCTCAAAAAAAACTTGAGCAACAAAGAAGAATGCAATACTTAACAAATTATGAAATAAATACTAACTCATAATTTTTTCAACCGGAATATGTTCGATTTTTACGCTACTCATCTTCTTTTGCTTCCGTAGCATTGTAGCCCAAAAATTTCGGCTCGAAATCTTTCAATAATTCTTTCACTTCTTCGGCTTGATCTTCTTTCACATTTAAGATAGCAGAATCGATACTTCCCAAAACATGCAGCATATTCTCCCCCTGGATATAATATTCATAACCTTGTTCATCTAAGAGACTTTTTATGATTGCAATATCACCCATGTTTCTTGTAGCAAGCAGAGGGATGAATGTAACATTTTCTTCGTGATCAATATTTTCATCCGGCAGTTGATCAACAAGTTCTACTTCACAGTCGGTACAAATTTTTATTCCTTCAACATATTCGGTTTTGCAATTCGGACAAAACATATTAACCTCCAACTATTATTGTTCAAACGTTGCGCCGTGGTTCTAAAAAATTTCAAATTACTCTGTGAACTTTGCGCATTCTCTGTGTTCTCTGTATTAAAAAAATTTGAAAAATATTTTTTAGAACCACTTTTTATAACTGGAAATTTTATTTGACCTCTTCAATTACAACCGCACCCCACGGACAATAACCAACCGAAAGATAATCATCAATATGTTCTTCAACGTACTGAGGATTACCGTCGCATACTTCAATACTGAATTCAACAATGTCCCATTCGCTCCGTTTAAAATGCCACGACCAATTTAAGTTATAGCCGTCGTTACCCTTATCTATTGCACCGCTAATATGTAAATTTCTTTTTGAGTATTCGAGCTGTAATTCCGCACGTGCTTTCTGAATTATTGTATCATTTGAAGTAATTGCAATAAAATCCGTTGCACTACCGATTTCATTTTTCATCTTGAATTTGAAACCAACATAACCGCTTGGAATATTTTGCGTTGGTGAATCATTTTCCGAACAAGAGAAAAATAGAGCAGAGAAAAGAATTAACAATAAATATCTGATTTTCATAAACTCCCCCAATTGTACTTGAAAATTATCTATTGCTAAAGACAATATAATTTTTTTCCACTCAACAAAAAATTGGGGGAAAGAAAATGCAGTAAATACTGTATTCAATTATATCATTGATGATGTTGATAAAAAATAGACCACAGATAACACTGATGACACAGATTATCGCGGATCATAATCCGTTTAATCCGTGCTATCCGTGGTCTATTAAGTTGAAAGAGACAGTATTACACAAAAAACAAAGCACACTTGAGATATTATTACCTTTTTCCAGATAAATAGCCGAATTTGACCGGATAGCTATAACATTAAAACGTTGCATTTGTTCTGATAGTTCTACAAATTAAATAGTAGAATTAGGAAATTATCAATAACTCCATGTTTAATCTGCAAACATCTTTCAATTTACCCATCATTGAAAATTTGTAGGGCTTTCTCCAGCAAGTAAAATATAAATCTTCTTTTGCTGCAAGTATTTACTTTGTTCATTATTTCAAAAAAAATAGATTGAACAAACAGTAACGGAGATTGCCATGAAAAAATATCTATTAATTTTATTTCCACTCCTGATTATATTTTTCATTTCAAGTAATTCTTTTTCACAACATCAGGACAATAATGCCGCCAGTTTTAATGGCACAACAAGTTATGTTGATATTCCTGATAATGCTGAATTAAATCCAACAACTGCAATTACTCTTGAAGCGTGGGTTTATCCGCTTGCGAATGACGGGTGCAACTGTATAGTCGGTAAAAATTGGAATACATCATACTGGTTCGGGTTAAATTGCGGCGGAGGGAAATTACGTTTTTATCCTAAGGGTTTTTCATCACAAGTTAACGGTAACGGCGTAATTCCATTGAATACCTGGACACATGTCGCTGCAACATACGACGGTACTTCTACAAAATTGTATATCAATGGTCAGCTTGATGCAACATCAGCACTAAATAACGGACCGCTGGTTGTAAACACAGATCCTTTGTATATCGGCTGCGATAGAGACGGTGCTACAAGACAATACTTTTGGAATGGTTACATCGATAATGTTAGGATATGGAATGTTGCACGGACAGAGACACAAATAAGAGAAAATATGCATATCCCATTACAATACCGTGGAGATACCGGCACTTACGGAGGTTTAACTGCTGCTTATTTATTAGATTGGAGTGGAGAAGATTGGAGCGGTACCATTTATAATAATGGTACATTACAAAATCTTAATTTTATTAATTATTCAACTAAACCAACAAATTATAGTGATTACAATAATTCACTTTACTTAGACGGCAATTCTCATTGTGTAGCGCCCAATTCCAGTGATTTCAATGCAACAACAGCTATAACCGTTGAAACCTGGATACGCAGAGATTTAACTCCACCAGTTAATGAGATTCAATTTATTATCAGCAAAGGCAGTACTGTAAGCGGCGGACGAATGGATTATCATTTAAAACTTATAAACAACACGCTTGCATTTGATATCGGTTCCGGCGGAACGGTTGAATACGCAAATGCAATAACAGATGATAAGTGGTATCATGTTGCCGGTACTTATAATTCTGCTGATGGAACTTCCAAATTATATATTGATGGAAAAAAGGTTGCTGAAATAGTTACTCCTTCAAAACCACTAATCAACAGCAACGAGGACAGTTTATACATCGGCCGTGCCGGGATCGACAATGATGAACTTGCTAGATTCAAGGGTTCTATAGATGAAGTTAGAATTTGGAAAAATGCTGCGCGAACAGAAGAAGAAATACGTTCAACCATGTATACAACCCGGGGGATTACTGATGGAGCTTCGGGAAGCTGTACTTATGCTTTCGATCAATGGACAAATTTACTACGTGCAGCTAATAGTGGTATAGAAACATTTTCATCTCTTAGATTCAGAGGTAATGCACTACTTAATTCTGCTAAAACTCAGAACACACACAGTTCTCCTATAATATTTGCAGTTTCTCAATATCAGCAGAGTCAATTTGTTCTAAGTACTGAAAAAACTGTAATTAATCCCGGTTCGACTGTTTATGATTCAGTTTTTGTCCCGGGTACAAGTTTGTCTGTAGATAATTTAGAGGCAGTTTTAATGATTAACCATGGCTCGGTAGGTGCTCTTGATATTACGTTATATGGACCCGGAGGATTTTCAACAAAACTTACACCGGATCCAAATACAAATTATACGAGCAATGATTTAATTGCATTAATAATTCAAGGAGCAGATTCAAACTTAGCATATAATAATCTTCAGCTAGCACCGTTCAGTCCAATGATTAAACCGGCTGGTAATCTATGGGGAGCTCTTGGTTCCAAGGCAGACGGTTGGTGGAAAATTAAAGTCACTGATGCATCAACCGGAAATATGTTAAGAGTAATTAACTGCTGGGGACTTAAAATCGAAACATCAACACAAGTTCAATACACAGTTACAACAAGCAGCAATCCATCAAATTACGGAACAACAAGCGGCGGTGGAACTTATTCTGCCGGAACCCAGGTTACTGTTTCTGCCGCTCCATTAATGGGATATAATTTTGTTAATTGGACGGAAAATTCCAACGTTGTATCAACAAATCAAAATTACACTTTTACATTAAATGCCGATAGAAATCTTGTAGCAAATTTTGCTGTTACACCAACACTTATTGTTGCGCCGGATTTTATAAACGTACCGGCAACTTCGGGTTCGGGTACATTCACCGTAACAAACACCACCGGCGGCACAATGAACTGGACAGCATCTTCAAATGCATTATGGTTAACAATAACTTCGGGTACTTCCGGCACAAATGATGGAACAATTTCATTTTCTTATGAAACTAATACCGGAGCCGCAAGAATCGGTACAATTACTGTAACAGCTACGAATGCACTGGGTAGTCCGAAAAACGTTGAGGTACGTCAGGATGTTGGTGTTTCGGTAGATGATTTATTATCGGGTATTCCGGATAAATATGTTCTTGCACAAAATTATCCCAATCCGTTCAATCCATCTACTATTATCAGGTACGGGTTGCCGGAAGCCGATTATGTTACAATTTCTATTTATGATGTAATTGGAAATGAATTAGTTAAACTTGTGGATAAGTATCAAAGTGCCGGTTATCATGAAGCTCTGTTTAATTTGAATTCTGAAAGTACAAACTTTCCAACCGGCGTTTATTTTTATAAACTGGTCTCGGGCAATTTCACCCAGGTAAAAAAGATGATGATATTAAAGTAAAAGAGTTTTACTCTATTTGTTGAATAGATTGAGACTGTCTCAGAAGTAAAATTTCAAATAAAAAATCTGCGAAAATCCCCCGCACAGCGGGGCGGGCTATTTGAATCAGATTTTATCCGTGTGCTATTCTTTAAAAAGATATACTTCTGAGACAGTCTCAATTTTATTCCTTCTTCTTACTATAACCGAACAAACTAAACAAACCGAAAAGTCCGAAGAGTCCGTAAAAATATTCCGATCCTTCTGCCATACCAAGAAATCCAAGGAATCCTAAAAACCCGAGAAAACCTAAGTTTTTCATAACTACCTCAAGTTTGTTGTGTGAGGTTGGGGTAACGCATTGTTTTAAGCCGCCGCCCAAAACTACAATACAGCACTCAAAAGCTAACAGTAGTAATTTTATAAAAACATTTTTATCACAACTTACCTTAAAGAGCAACTAACTATTACAACGCTACTTCATAATTACACAAACTTGCCCGCCATCTTCTTGGCGGATGCCGAACAGTTTAAAGCGGCTTGAAGAACTTGTTATACAAACTTTAGAATATTCCTTCAACAACCGTCTTACCGTTTTCTATTTTATGATTTTTCACTTTAGCCCAGAATAAATCACCGTTAAGTGCAACTCTATTAGAAATAAATTCAGGAACTAATTGATAGAAGAACCCGTTGTTCTTTCCAACTTTTGCATAAACAGTATTTGCCAACTGCAACTTATGTAACACAGATTCAGGTTTGAGTGCAACATTCTCAGAATCAGCGTTCATAGATATTGTTGGATAGATTATTCCATCAATATGTTCATTACACATAAAAAACTTTGAAATAGCAACCGATATTTTATATTTATATTCTTCTCCAACATTTACAATTTTTGTAAAAGACTCAGCAATAAATTCATCAACTATTTTGTTACTGTCTCTTTCTATAATTTCTACATTCTTCGGTCTCGCCTCAGGATGAGGCGTTCTATGAGAATCTAATCGGTCAAATACTGCTTCAGTGAATCCAATAGGTGTTAATTCAAGATTATCTATCGCTTGGAATAAGGATAAAACTATGTAATCACCTTCGTTGACCCTTAGTTCGAACAATGTTGGTTCCCAATTAAAACTACCATAGAAATATGTAACACCAATATCATTGCAACGACTATAAGTTTTTATGCATTCTGGCTTGGGGTGAATAAGTTGTTCAATATTGGTGGGTCTCTCGTTCCATTTTACAGCGCGATAAATTTTAATTGGTGGTGGGAATACTGGACAAGCAATTGCATACAAATTGAATATTCGATTGACGGTTGGAATAACATCCTTTAATTCGGCAAAATTTAGATCAAGCTTTTCAAGAATGTTTATCCAACTTTTTAATTCATCTAGATTGACCAATGGTATATTCATTTTTATTGTTTGTATAACTTATAGTCATACTGCATTTATTATTTAAGAACATAGGCGGACAAGTATCTATGTACCAACCTTAATTCAGTCTTTGGGACTCCTAACACTAAATACTTTATTTGATACAGCAGTTGAAAGATTCTCTGTTGTTAAACTTTGTCAGTAATTATGCTGTTGCAATTTTGGAATCGTAGTCAAGATTCCCTCTGGCATCCCGATTAAATTTAACTACCTCTAACTTCTGTTGCAACAATAAAAACTTAGATCTGCCAATGGTGGAGGTTTAAAAATAAAAAACCGCACACAGTATAGTTTTTTATCCACTAACTGCTGCGGTTTTTAGCTGTTAATAATATTTATGCGTGCTG
>DYJK01000100.1 GCA_020723165.1 Melioribacter roseus
CTGCTGCAAAATTTTCTTTATCTGAAATTTCTTTTAATAATGTGAATCTTTCTTCCGTAAGCTGTTTAAGTATTGTTTTCTTTTCTTCTAATTGATTCTTTTTGGAAATGATTGTCTGTTCGTTATCAGTTATTTCATTCTCTTTCAGCGTCAACTTTTGATTTAGGTTAACAAGTTCTTCTTCGTTTGTAATTATTTCTGTGTTATTTGTCTGGAGTCGGGATTTTAATTCATGGATTTCTCGTTCAAGTCTTGTGTGATTAGTAATCAAAGAATTAAGTCTTTCTTCAGAAACAGAAATATTCTTTTGTGTTTGATGCAGAAGGTCGGTATTTGATGAGATATCGTTCCGCTTGTTTTGTAAATCAACTTCAATAATATTAATTTGTCCGCGGTATACGATTAGTTCATTCTCAATTTTTCTTATCTCGATATCTATTCTATCTTTTTTAGCGATTAACGAATTAATTTCATTTTTGAGATTTTCTTTCTTATCATGGAAAAGAGCAAACTCTCGTTCCGAAAGATCGATTTCTTTATCACGCAGCACTGTTTGAATTTGTGTGAATTGATCAGCGCGTTTTGCTTGTCTTTCCAAAGAGCGTACGGTTTTTTCAACTTCGGAAACGATATCATTAACACGTGTAAGATCGGCTTTTACATCTTCAAGTTTTTTTAACGATAACCTTCTTCTGAGCTTGTATTTATTTACGCCGGCGGCTTCTTCAAAAAGTCTGCGGCGTTCATCTGCTTTACTGCTCAAGATTGTCTCAATCATTTTCAATTCGATTACCGAATAGGCATTCGTGCCCATGCCGGTATCCATGAAAAGGTTGGTTATATCTTTCAAACGGCAAATATTTTTATTTAGAAGGTATTCGCTTTCCCCGGAGCGGAATATTCTTCTTGTGATTGTCACTTCGGAATATTCGGTTGGTAAAATACCTTGATCGTTAACAAGTGTTAGAGAAACTTCAGACATACCCATTGGCTTACGTTCCCGTGTTCCATTGAATATGACGTTTTCCATTTTATCGCTGCGGAGAGTTGTTGTTTTTTGTTCGCCCAGTACCCAACGGATTGCATCAACTATGTTTGTTTTGCCGCATCCGTTCGGACCGACTATACCGGTAATACCGCGATTGAAAGCTATGTTGGTTCTATTTGCAAACGACTTAAAGCCGAATATCTCTAATTTGGATAGAAACAATGTTTCCCTCTAGAAAGACATTAATTGATATTGTCTTAATGAATTTAATAAATAATAAACACTAGAATTATGTAACTGGTAGTATAGGAAAAATGAAAAAAAGAAAAGAAGTATAAATGTTATTCCGTAAAAGTAAACCGGGAATGGTCTTGTATCAAAAACAACATGTATTCCTTTCATTATTCTTAGGAAAATCCAAATCATAAATACGAGTAGAAATACCAATACAAATGTGTTAACATCTCCTGAAGCTAAGATTTTATAAAAAATTAATTCAACCGGTAATAAAATTGTAAACGGCAGTAATGCCCATATAACCATAAAGAAAATGCTGCTAAAACTTATTCGTGTTCTTACAAAGAATGATGCTGCTTTTATGATTATTGCAAAGAGGAACAATACAATTAACAGAACTATGAATAAGTAAAGAAAACTTTTTTCAGGATTCCATGCCATGGAGCTGAAATAGCTGATGATTTTTGGTTCACCGAAAGAGAGTAATAATTTTTCAAAAAGAAGATTTGTTCTCACATAATAAAGGATTATTGTAAAGAATAATGAGATCGAACCAACTTCAATAAAAGATAAAATTATGGTATGAATACCGGATAAGATTCTGTGATCCCTGATATCAGCATAAAAATTATAAGGTCTAATTAGTGCCCTTGTGCAGTCTTCTCTAAATTTTTTCTTTGAATTTATTAACAGTGCCATTACAACTGACAGACCTAAAGCAACCAGTATAAAGAATAATTTGTTCTCATCTTTGGCAGAACCAATTGGAACTGTGACCTTTTCATCATTATTCAATTTGGCTTTGATTACTTTGTAAGTAATTGAATTTAAATTTGGATTAGCTTTAAGGATACCAATTTTATATTGATTATTTTTATCAAACCCGGCATATAAAGAATTGAAATCGCCGCTATAATTGATAAACGTGTTAATGAAGAAGCCTTCAATTTTATTTTTGACAGAAAGGTCAATTACATTTTCAAAATATTTTGCTTGCGCTTCGGAAGAGTTTTTAACTAAATAGCCGCTTGAACTACCCAAATAATCTGGGTAAGTAATTTCACTAAAAAAAATTTTTCTGGAATTTAGTATTTCATTTTGTTGCTGTAGTGCTTGTGTCAAACGTTCTATAGGGGTCGAAAAAACCTCTATCCCATATAGATCGATACCTTCAACCAATTTCTCTGGAATTCCGACAAACGATGCATAGTATAAATTATTTTTCCCGGTTTGTTCGATTATGTGATTGAGGAAATCTAAAGTTATATCCGAATCCGAGAGATATGAACTGCCTAGTCCAAATAGTATCGTGTTAGAAAATTGCTTGTATCTTTTTGTAAGTTCGCTAAATCTAAGTGCAGCACGCAGTTTAAATTCATGCTGCGATAAAATCTCTTCGGGTATTGAGTTGATCGGCAGTTCGATTAAACTTATTAATCCTAATTCCTGGCAAAGTTTAATTGCCGCTGGATTAGGGAAAGATTTAGAGAATCTAACTGCGTTAAATCCAGTATTTTTAACCAGGGTTAAATCTTCTTTGATTTTTTCAAATGCTGTTCTATTCAATAGTAAACTTTCATTGAGAATATATGTCGTCCCTTTGAAAGTAAAAGCTTCATTGTTAAATGATAAACCTTCTTGTGATGAGTTGAGGGAATAAAAACCTATATCACGGGAAATTTTATCGATTAGCAATTTGCCCTTGTGTAATTCCATCGAAAAAGTGTACAGATTAGGTTCGCTAGGTGACCATAATACCGGATTTGGGAAAATCAATCGATAATTCCTGGTAAGATTTTTTTTGTCACCTTCTGCAATTACATATTCTTGATCTAAGTCTTTTCCTTTAGAATTTTTTTGATGCAGATTAATTTTAATTTTTACTGGTTCTTTATTGCCAGAGTCTTTAAAAATTTCAGATAAATTCTTCAAATCAAATAATAGGTTTACATCTGCATTCAAAAGTTTCTGATCAAGTTCGTAATCAAATGTTAGGTTATCAAAATGTGTCAAAGGGGAAAACTCTAAATATATATTTCTAACAATACCTGAATTTTTTTTAGGGAATAAAAATCGTTGAAGTGTTGGAATGGTAGTAACGGGGTCTAACTTAGAACTGACCTTTAATTTTAATTTATTGACCGTATCAAATTTTAGAATATCTTTTGGAATTTCAATTTCAAATGGAACTTCACCACCGGCTCTTTTAAATATGCTTAGATTGTTTATGAAAATTTCTACAGAATAGTTCACACCCAGTAAAACTAATTTTATATTCTTTGTTAATATCTCTTCACGGGTAAATTGTAGATTTGTTTCGAAGACAAGTTCATCACTCCCGTTGAATAGTGCCGGCAAAGTAACCGTTTTCTTTATATCGGATTTGTTTTCGGTATAAACACTCCAATTTTGGATTGAGCGCAAGATTCTGGTAGGGGAAACTGTGTCAAAAAGATAAGAAGTAGTTAAAGATTCGTCCGAATGAAGAGTTTGTATCTTAATTTGTGAAGAATTAACTTTTGATATGAGAAGAACTGCGAAAAAGAGAGTAAATTTTAAGTATTTTAACATTTTATGTGAATTATGTAAATAAACCCCTAAATATACTAAAAAATGGGGGGGATATCAATTATATAAAATGCGTTTTTCTCTTATTTTCGCAGTTTTCTAAATAATTATATCGACTCAACTATTTTGATAAATGAATCAGCTTTTAAGCAAGCACCGCCAACTAAGGCACCATCAATATCCGGTTGAGACATCAATTCTATTGAATTTTCAGGTTTTACACTACCACCATATTGAATTGTGATATTGGCTGCAAAAGAACTTGAATATAATTTTGAAATTAATTCTCTAATAAATTTGTGGACTTCTTGTGCTTGTTCGGGGGTAGCATTTCTTCCGGTTCCTATAGCCCAAACCGGTTCATAAGCTATTATAAGATTTTGCAATTCGGTTTCTGATAGCCCTTCCAACCCTTCCGTAATTTGTTGTTCTACAACTTTGAAGGTTATGCCATTTTCTCTTTCGGATAATGTTTCACCAACACAAAAAATTGGTGCAAGATTATTCTTTACTGCAGCTTTGATTTTTTTGTTTATTAATTGATTTGGTTCGTTGAAAATGGTTCTTCTTTCAGAATGGCCAAGAATTACATACTTACATCCAACACTTACCAGCATGTTAGGTGAAATTTCCCCGGTAAAAGCTCCGCTTTCTTCAGAGTACATGTTCTGTGCACCTAACTCAATTATAGAATCTTTGATCAGCGCAGAAGCAGTCTCAAGTGATGTAAATGGAGGACAGATAATTATTTTTACATTTGGATTCTTGTCTGATAGCTCTTTTTTAAGTTCGGAAATTAATCTGATCGACGCATTCAAATCATTATTCATTTTCCAATTACCGGCAATAACATTTTTTCTCATTATAGTACTCTCATTTTTTATGATTAAAAAAAAGCTGTCAACTGACAGCTTCAACTCTTCTTATTCCGGGTACTTCTCTAATTAAAGCCCTTTCAACGCCGGCACGCAACGTCATTTGAGACATGGGACAATCGATGCATGCACCGGTTAGTTTTACTTCAACAATACCTTCAGTAGTCACTTTAACTAATTCAACATCACCACCATCGGCTTTTAAATAAGGTCTAATAGTTTCTAATGCTTTTAATACTTTTTCTTGGAGTATATCACTCATATTTTTCTCCTGGCTAAAATTAATCACCTAAAAGTATTTCAACTTTTGGTGTTTTATCAGATAATGTATTTATACTGATTTCTGCAGCAAGATTTTTGCTGATATCAATAATTCTTTTTGCTTCTTCGGTTTCGGGTGATTCAACAACGATCGGGGACCCTTTATCTCCACCCTCTCTTATTTTGGCATTGATCGGTACTGCACCGAGTAGTTTAATTGAAAGGTCATTTGCCAATTTTTCGCCACCTCCGGTACCAAATATATCATATTTTTTATTTGTATCCGGTGCAATAAAATAGCTCATATTTTCAACTATCCCGAGTATCGGTACATTTACTCTTTGAAACATCTTGATCGCTTTTTTTACGTCAATGAGTGATACATTTTGCGGTGTTGTTACAATCACAGCTCCGGTAAGCGGAATTGTTTGAACCAATGTTAGTTGAATATCACCGGTTCCGGGTGGGAGGTCAAAAATTAAATAGTCTATTTCTCCCCAATGAACATCGGACATGAATTGTTTTATTGCGCCGCTTGCCATAGGTCCGCGCCATATTACGGGTGCATCATCATCAATCAAAAATCCTATGGACATTATCTTTATTCCGCAATTTTCCAATGGTACCATTTTCATCGTAGCAGTATCTTGAAAGATTCTAGGTTTTTCTTGAATCCCGACCATTAGTGGAATGCTCGGACCGTAAATATCCGCATCAATTAATCCAACAGAAGCTCCTTGTTGGGCAAGGGCAATTGCCAAATTCACTGCTATTGTACTTTTGCCGACACCACCTTTACCGCTTGCAACTGCGATTGTATTTTTAACATTAGGAAGTATGGAAGATTTTCTGTCATCTAGATTTGACCTAACATTTGCTGTCATATTTACATTAATTTTTTTAGCAGAGGGGATTTGCTTTTTTATTTCATTTACGCAGTCATCTTTAATTTTATCTTTTAAGGGACAAGCCGGTGTAGTCAGTTCTACCGTTATATCTATATCCTCTCCAGAAATTTTAACATCTTTGACCATTTTAAGAGTAACTATATCTTTATGCAAATCAGGATCGTACACATTTTTTAGAGCTGATAGTACGCTTTCGTTCGAAATTTGGGGCATTGATTCTCCATTTAATTGGTTGCAAAAATAAGAAATTTGTCCCGATTGATAATTAACAAAATAAAAATTATTTAGGTTCATATATATTTAGAAAATATTAAGCTAACCAAGTAAAAGATATTTAATATGCTTGATTATAAATTTAAGTATACTTAACTTAATTACAAATAAATTTAGATACTTATGGCTACTATTTCAAAAGAAAATTATCTTAAAACGATTTTTAATTATAAAACTAATAGTGGTGTAAATGCTACAACCGCGAAAGTTGCTCAAGATCTGTCAGTTTCCAATGCTGCTATCAGTGAGATGGCTAAGAAACTTTCCGATGAAGGATTGATTTCTTATAAAAAGTATAAAGGTATGGAACTGACAACAAATGGCGAAAAAATTGCATTAAAAGTAATTAGAAGGCACAGATTGTGGGAATTATTTTTAGTAAAAGCTTTGGGGATCGGTTGGAACGAAGTTCATAGTGAGGCGGAAAGGTTAGAACATCATACATCTGAATTTTTAATTGATAAAATAGATGAGTATCTCGGTTTCCCGGATTTCGATCCGCATGGACACCCCATACCCAAGAAAAATGGGACTATACCTAAAACTCCAAAAGTAATTCTTCTATCAGAAGCTGAAAAAAATAATGTTTATGAATTTGTTCGTGTTGACGATAGGGATAGTGAGTTAATTAATTACCTAATTCGTATCGAATTCCTCTTGAACACCGAACTTACGGTTGTTGATAAACTTTCATTTGATAATTCTGTAACGATTAGTTTTAATAAAAAATCTCTTTCTATGAGTAAAGAGTTAACTAAAAGTATTTATGTGAAAGCCGTTAAAAACTGAAATGAGGATTTTATGAATCCGTTAACAGCACTGATATTTGGTATCTCTTTTTTGGTCATCGTATTTATATTATTTATTCCAAATAATGGGTTGATACCCTGGCTGAAGCGAATGAAGAAAAATACAGAGAAAGAATTGCTGGAAGATATTCTTAAATATTTATATAACTCTGAATACAATAACAGAAAAATTTCATTCAGTGCACTCTCTAAAGAATTGAAAATTTCCCACGAGTACGCCGGACAGCTGAATCAAAAATTAATACAAATGAATCTTGTGAAGATTGAACAAGATAATTTGGTTTTAACCGGTGAAGGGAAATCGTATGCATTACGAATTATTCGAATACACAGATTATGGGAAAAATATCTTGCGGATCATACAAGCATAAAGGAAACCGAATGGCACAATTTAGCTGAAACTAAAGAACATGAATTAAGCAGTGAAGAAACTAACCGGTTAGCTGCAAAATTAGGTAATCCGTTACACGATCCGCATGGTGATCCAATTCCGACTGATGTGGGTGAAATGCCGGTTAGTAAAGGAATATTATTGACTGAGTTAACAGAAGGACAATTTGGAAGAATCATCCATATAGAGGATGAACCTAAAGAACAATATGCGCAATTAATAGCAATGAAACTTTATCCCGGAATGCAAATTAGAATTATAGAAAGATCTGACGGGAAAATTAGTATTGAAGCTGATGGTGAAGAATGCCGATTAGCGTTTATGCTTGCTGCCAACATTACTGTTATACCGCTTTTGGACAAAGAAATTATTTTCGAAACCTTTATCTCTCTAAGTTCTATTAAGCAAGGTGAAAGTGCAGAAGTAATTTCAATTTCGAATGCACTCCGCGGACAACAGAGAAGACGATTGCTCGACTTGGGGATTGTTCCGGGTACAAAAATCACTGCTCAATTGAAAAGTTTAAGCGGTGACCCAACTGCATACGAAATAAGAGGTGCGTCAATTGCACTGAGGAAAAATCAAAGTGATCATATTTTTATAAAAAAGGTTGAGACTGTCGTATGAACAAAACAAATCATAATTGTGAAAATTGCCCGGCACACAATCTCTTTAATTTGAAAAAACTCGGTGTGGATATGACCGACTTTGATTATGTTATTGCGTTAGCTGGTAATCCTAATACCGGAAAGAGCACTGTCTTTAATAATTTAACCGGTTTACGGCAGCATACCGGTAATTGGCCGGGAAAGACAGTTGCCCGTGCCGAAGGTGGTTTTATTTATGCAGATAAGCGTTTTAAGATTGTAGATCTTCCCGGTACATACTCGCTGCTATCTACTAGTACGGATGAAGAGATTGCCAGGGATTTTATTTTATTTGGTCAGCCTGATGTTACCGTTGTTGTTGCTGATGCTACCAGACTAGAAAGAAATTTGAACTTAGTACTTCAAGTTTTAGAAATTACTAATAGGGTAGTCTTGTGTTTGAATTTAATTGATGAAGCCGCAAGGCATAAAATTACTATTGATGATCGTCTTCTTTCTAAGAAATTGGGAATTCCGGTAATACCAGCAGCAGCAAGGCAAGGTGTTGGAATACAAGAACTTTTAAAAAGTATTTATGAAGTTGCTAACGGAACTTACATTTGTCAGCCGCATAGATTGAGTAATGAAATTAGAAATGTTACTTCTGCGGTTGATGATCTAAATAAAAAACTAACAGAGCAATTCCCCGGTTTACCAAACACACGCTGGATAGCACTAAGACTTCTTGAAGGAGATCAAAAAATTATGGATGCTGTTAGAAGCGGCGAAATTAATTCATTAATTAACGAAGATCTTAGAAAGTTAGTTGGATAGGGAAGAGATATGATAGATAAACACACAAATGAACGTGAAGCAATATTAATTT
Source organism: Melioribacter roseus (assembly GCA_020723165.1). Taxonomy (GTDB): domain Bacteria; phylum Bacteroidota; class Ignavibacteria; order Ignavibacteriales; family Melioribacteraceae; genus DYJK01. The sequence goes on from DYJK01000100.1 coordinate 8,784, forward strand.
CTGCAAACAAATATAGATGGGACATTGGTGAAAATCTTCATGATTCTATAATTGAAGCCATTTATAAAGATGCTGAAATCATTTCATCAAAAGTAATTAATAGAACCGGCGATAAATCTAAATTTGATATTGACCGATTTATAGATAAAATTGTTACGAGTAAGTGGTCCGGTTTCCCTCTGATGTTTTTGATATTAGCTGTTGTCTTCTGGTTAACAATTACCGGTGCTAATATTCCTTCCGGGATGATTGCTTCGGTTTTAATAGATCAGATTCATCCATGGTTAAAGAATGCTGCTGTTGATTTAAGCATTCCATTCTTTATAAGCGGAGTTTTAATTGATGGGGCATATTTGGCAATGGCATGGGTCATAAGTGTTATGCTTCCGCCAATGGCTATCTTTTTCCCCCTCTTTACTTTACTGGAGGATTTTGGTTATCTGCCGCGTGTTGCTTTCAATATGGATAGTTTATATAAAAAAGTAGGAGCTCATGGTAAACAAGCATTAACAATGAGTATGGGATTTGGGTGTAATGCTGCCGGTGTGATTGCCACCAGGATAATTGATAGCCCGAGAGAAAGATTAATTGCAATAATTACCAATAACTTTTCGTTATGCAATGGAAGATGGCCGACGCAAATATTAATTGCTTCAATTTTTATCGGGAGTTTAGTCCCCCCGGCGCTTGGCGGATTGTTCTCAGCCGGAGCTGTAGTTTTTATTGCAGTGCTTGGAATTCTTTTTAGTCTGATTATTTCATGGGGATTATCAAACTCGGTTCTCAAAGGCGAAGCATCTACGTTTAGTCTGGAATTACCTCCTTATCGCCCACCCAGAATTTTGCAAACTCTTTATACTTCATTGATTGATAGAACAATTTTTGTTTTATGGCGCGCTGTAGTTTTTGCTGTACCGGCCGGTATAGTTATTTGGCTTGTTGCAAATATTAATATTGGGGATGCAAGCATTGCGGAAGTATTTATTAATTGGGTTGATCCTTTTGCACTGTTTATTGGTCTGAATGGTGTTATTATTCTTGCGTATATAATTGCAATTCCGGCAAATGAAATTGTTATTCCAACAATTTTAATGCTGACAGTTTTAACAGCAAAAATTAGCGGGGTCGGCGGCGGAAGCGGTGTTATGTTTGAACTTGAAAATTCCGCAGATGTCGCTTTGCTTTTACAAACCGGGGGATGGACAACTTTAACCGGTATAAATTTAATGCTGTTTAGTTTGCTGCATAATCCGTGTTCAACTACTATTTACACTATCTATAAAGAGACCGGAAGCGTAAGGTGGACTCTCATTTCGACATTGCTGCCAGTGGTGATGGGAATAATAGTCTGCTTTTTTGTTACTCAAATTTGGAGACTTATTGCATGATTCAAAGGTATTTATTCTTTACCATCATTATCATGATTATTTTTTATTTTGATAGCGAAGCACAAAATATACAAGAACTTGTTACCGATAGACCGGACGTTACTGAATCTGCAATTGTTGTACCGGTAAATTCAGTTCAAGTAGAAACCGGTTTTAATTTCCAAAAACAAAAATTCACCCAAAATCTACAAGGTACAGAAGTAGATAATCTTACTTTTGCTTCAACATTAATACGATATGGAATAAATGAAAAAATTGAATTAAGATTTGGTGGTGAATATCTTTCGAGCAAGACAACTATAGAAGAATTATCATCAACAATAAGCGGAGTAACCGGACTCTTTGTTGGTACGAAATTCAACATCTGGAATAACCACGAGATCATCAATGATTTGGCAATTATTTTAGAAGCCAACCTTCCATACGGTAATAACAATTTGAGACCGGAAAAAATTGAACCGGTAATTACAGTTTCAGCTTCACAAGATTTTTTCGAGGTTTTTTCCTTCGGACTAAATTTGGGATTTGAAAACAACAGCAGCTTAAGTAAAAATATTTATTATTACAGTAGTTCTATAAGTATGGGGTTAGATCAGAGAGTTTCGATGTATATGGAGATTTATGGGGATGCTACTAATGGTTTTTATCCAAGGCATTCTTTTGACGGCGGGTTTACTTATCTGCACAAACATAACTTACAGCTTGATATATCAGCCGGTATGCTTCTTTTTAATGATGAATCTGAATGGTTCGGAGGTTTTGGCATTTGTATTCGATTACCAGAATAAAATTTTATTTGATAACTTCACGCGGTTTTACAACACCTATCTTTTTGACCGTGTGGTTCATCATATATTCCTGGTGGTTCAAAATTGGCTCATTATAGACCGGTCTGTTACATACATATTTACCGGTAGGTAAAAGTATTCTTGACTTTTGATTATCCTTTAAGCACGTAGCTAGTACTTCTTCTTTCAGGTATTTTTTTAGATCTTTATCATAAATAGGGAAAGTAGTTTCAACTCTTCTATCTAAATTTCTCTGCATAATATCTGCACTGCTTAAATAAATTTCTTCGTTGCCGTTGTTGTAACAGTAATAAATGCGGCTGTGTTCAAGAAAACGGCCAACAATGCTGATAACTTGAATGTTCTCACTCAAACCCGGCACCTGGGGAATCAAACAGCTTATACCTCGAACAATCAAATCTATTTTTACTCCCCGCTGTGACGCTTCGTATAAAGCTGCAATAAGCAGTGGATCAACCATCGAGTTTAATTTGAAAATTAAATGACCTTTCATTCCATTACGAACATTCTTTATTTCACGTTCAATCAAATCCATAAACTTTTGACGCTTATTAACAGGTGCTACAAATAATTCTCTAAATGATTTTTGTTCCGAATAACCGGTAAGATAGTTAAACACTTCGGATACATCAGCACAAATATCTTCATCGGCTGTAAATAGACCGAGATCCGTGTACAACTTTGCTGTAGCCGTATTATAATTGCCGGTACTCAAATGGACGTATCTTTTAACACCCTCTATTTCTTTTCTAACAATTAACGTCATCTTACCATGGGTTTTCAACCCAACAAGACCATATACAACGTGAACACCGGCTTTTTCAAGTTCACGTGCCCAGAAAATATTATTCTCTTCGTCAAATCTTGCTTTTAGCTCAACAAGCACAGCTACTTGTTTTTTCCTTTCAGCAGCTTCGATCAAATATTTTACAATCGGCGAGTTTGATCCGACACGGTAAAGAGTTTGTTTAATTGCCAGCACATCAGGATCGCGGGAAGCTTCTTTAATAAAATCAATAACCGGTGTGAATGATTCGTATGGATGATGTAAAAGAATATCTTTCTTTTTGATCATCGAAAAAATATTTTCCTCTTCTTCAAAAATTACCGGTGTAACCGGGTGGTACGGTTTCTCCTTTAGGTGATGCAGCGGCAGATCGTATAATAGCATTATATCGCTTAAGCCTAAGTTACCGTCTATAATGTGCAAGTCGTCTCGTGAAATCTCTAAATTCTCTATTAAGGTATCGATCATGTATTCGGGCATCTGTTTATCAACTTCCAATCTAACAACAGAGCCGAATTTTCTTTGTTTGATATTTTCTTCGATTAATTGAAGAAGATCGTCAGCTTCGTCTTCTTGAATTTCCAAATCTGTATCGCGTGTAATTCTAAAGCGGTAAGCTTCAACTACTTCCACACCCGGAAAAAGAACTTGCAGATTGGCTTTAATTAAATCTCCGATCCATATATACTTTATGATTCCATTTGAATTGCCATTGTTGCTTCTGGTTTTAATAAGATTGTCAATTCTCAGTAAGCGTGGCAGAATACCGGGTACTTTAACACGTGCAAAATGTTTTTCGCCATTTAATCTTTTAATTAAGATTGCAAAACTTAGACTTAAGTTTGATATATAAGGGAAGGGGCGACCGGGATCGAAAGCTAATGGAGTAAGTACCGGGTAAATTTCTTTAAGAAAGTATTTATTAAGTCCATCCCGTTCATCTTTATTTAATTCATCGATATTACAGATAAAAATTTTATTTGCTCGTAATTCGGGGATTATTGTTTCCCGCCAATAAGCATAGATTTGCTCGAGCATTGGCTTTAATGTTTTTTCGATTTTTTGTATTTGCTCTTGCGGAGCTAAACCGTCAATCGAGGTATCAATTATCTTTGCCCGTATTTGCTCTTTTAGCCCGGCAACGCGGATCATGTAAAATTCATCAAGGTTAGAAAAGAAAATAGATATGAATTTTATTTTATCTAGCAATGGTAATTCGGGGTTAAGTGCTTCTTCTAAAACGCGTCTATTAAATTCCAGCCAGCTTAAATCGCGATTTAAGAAATTTTCGGGTTTAAAATATTTTTTTAAGTAATCTTTATTCATTTGCAACAATCCAAATTATTAAATCAATTAACTATTTTTAATCCACTCTTATAATCATCGATTCAGTTTTTAATTTTTTTTGCAGAAGTAAAACTATCAAGATCATATTCAATCAATTTATCAGGCATGTGTAATCTTTTAATGTTGACCTTTGCTTTCGCGAAAAATTCTTCGGCCAATGTATCATGGTATTCTGAAAAAATCACTATTTCTTTTATACCGGCAGTAATTAGTGCTTTGGCACAATTTGTACATGGCATATTTGTAATATATGCTATAGCATCGTGTGTACTAATTCCATGCGACGAGCACTGGAGTATAGCATTCATTTCAGCATGGATAGTTCTTACACAATGGTTATCGACAATCATGCAGCCGGCTTCTTCGCAATGATCATCACCGGGGATAGATCCATTGTAACCGGTAGATAAAATTTGTTTATCTCTTACCAGAACACAGCCGCAATGCATTCGCGGGCAAGTGGCACGTTCTGAAACGAGCATTGCTACTTTTAAAAAATATTCATCCCAGGATGGGCGGTTCATATATTTTCTCTTTAATTCAATATTTAATTAATAGATGACGAAAATTAAAGAATTTATTGAAGCTTTTGAAGGGGATAATTCATGAATATGCTAACATTTATTCGAAGTTATCCTCATACAAAATAACAACATTTTCGGTAGCCGGGTGCCCTACACAAGTTAGGCAGTATCCATTTTTAATATCATGCTCACTAAGAGCTGTTTGTGAGATCAATTTAAGCTGGCCCGAAAGAAGCTTGGCTTTGCAAGTACCACATTCCCCATGCTGACACGAGTTGGGTAATTCTAAACCGTGTTCCAGTGCTTTTTGCAAAATGCTTTCAT
>DYJK01000101.1 GCA_020723165.1 Melioribacter roseus
TTTTATCAAAATAATAAAGAGCATAAATAACAGAAAGGATTTACTTCTGAAATACTCGACCTTAATTACGGCATAATTTTGGTGAACGTTAATTGCTTGATATAACTTTTCCGTATTGTTATTTATAAATTTCATTTGAGGAATCCATGCAAAAAAAATTTTTACCGTTTTTAATCGTCTCTCTCAGCTTTTTATTTGTGCAGTGTGCATCAAGTCAATTTACTACTTATGTAACACGTGATAAAGATAAGTTAATGGATGGTGATAAAGAGGTTAAATTCATTTCGTTCAACATACCAAACTTACATTATCTTGAAGATTATCTTCCTTTCAACAAAACAAATCCTTGGCGGCTCCCCGATGAATTTGAAATACGCGATGCACTTACAAGCATTAAACATCTTGGCGGAAAAGTAGCAAGGATGTACGTATTATCTGTTAAAAAGGAAGATGACTCGCCCGATATTATACGTCATGTTGAGGGATCCGGTAAATTTAATGAAGATGCTTTCAAAGCTCTTGACAAAGTGTTACAAGTTGCAAACGAAGTCGGTGTGCGTGTTGTAATTCCGTTTGTTGATAACTGGCATTGGTGGGGCGGACCAAAAGAATATGCTGCCTTTAGAGGAAAAGAGAGGGATGCTTTCTGGACGGAAAGAGAAATAATAGAAGATTTTAAAAAGACTATCGATTTTGTAATCAATAGAAAAAATACATTTACCGGTGAATTGTATAAAGAAGACAAAGCTATTTTTGCATGGGAAACCGGCAATGAACTTGCGCCTCCGTTTGAATGGACAAGAGAAATTGCCGCTTACATAAAGAGTTTGGATAAAAATCATTTATTGATAGAAGGAATTATTGCCAAGGATCTTTCGCAAGAAGCGGTTGAGGATACCAACCTAGATATTCTTTCCACGCACCATTACGGCGATCCGAAAGTTTCTATTGAAAAAATTGTGAATAACCAAAAGTTGGCCAAAGGAAAGAAACCATATTTAATTGGCGAATATGGAATTATCCCGGTTCAGGATATTAAGACAATTACCGATACAATTATTAATCAAGGTTTAGTTGGCGGAATGTTTTGGAGTTTGCGTTACAGAAATAGGGAAGGCGGATTTTATCATCACTATGAATATAACAATGTAGAATCTTACCGATGGCCCGGCTTTACAAGCGGTGATTGGTATAATGAAAAGTTAATCCTGAACTATGCACGCGATAAAGCATATCAAATTGATGGTACGCCGCGCCCACAACTTCCTATACCGGATGAACCAACCATGCTGGATATTAAAAATGTAAGCGAGATTTCATGGCAAGGATCAACGGGTGCTCAATCATATGTAATTGAAAGAAAGGAAGAGTATGTTTCTGATTGGATTGTTCTGGATGATAATGCTGATGACAGCAGATATCAATACAGACCTTTATTCAATGACAAAACCGCAGAAATTGGCAAAAGATATTTTTACAGAATCAAAGCACAGAATGAATCCGGTTACTCAGATTATTCTAATATTATTGGGCCGGTTGAAGTGACATACAAGAAAATTGTAGATGAAATGGAAAATTTTGACGAAGTATTTCAAAAAGATGGCGAACTTAAATTGTTGACAACAGAAGATATCAGGAAAGCAAAAGAAGATAGAAGCAGATTAACCGGTAAAGAAGGAAGTTATATTATCTATAAAACACCTTTAAATATTTTCGAACTGAAGGTCGATTATTTTGTTTCTCAGAACGGAAGTGAAATAAAAATATTTACATCAGAGGATAATCAAAATTTTACAGAATTAATTCCTCAAAAAGAGATCTTCTCTTTTGGTAAAAACGATTACGGTTTCTTTGATGCGGTAACATTAAAATCCGATTCATTGAATGGGGGCTCAAAGTTTGTTAAAATATTATTGAGCGAAGGAGTACAAATCAGCCGGGTTGAAGTTTCATACAAATAAAATAGATGCTATTTTTCCACTCAACATTTTTGGAACTATTATGAAAGAAATGATTCTACTTTTTGTACTTCTATCAGTTACAATATCAGCTCAAAATAATTTTGAGATGCCTTCCATATTTTCTGATGACATGGTATTACAGCAGAAATCGTATGTGCCATTTTGGGGTAAAGCCAATCCCGGCGATGAAATTATTATTAACACCGGCTGGGGTGAGAAAGCAAAAACAAAAACCGGTGTGGATGGTAACTGGCTGGCAAAAGTTAAAACTCCCAAGGCCGGTGGTCCCTATGATGTGAAATTAAAAATCGGTACTTCGGAAATTAATTACAAAAATGTTTTGATTGGAGAAGTCTGGATCTGTTCCGGTCAATCGAATATGGAAATGCCTTTAATGGGCTGGCCTCCGCGTGATACAATAACCGGTTCGACTGAAGCAATCAATAATTCTTCCAATGCTGGTATTAGACTTTTTACAGTAACACGGACATTCTCCGTAAAACCACAATTCAATTGTGAAGGATCGTGGATGGAAGCTAATCCTCAAACTGCGGCATCATTCAGTGCCACTGCTTATTTCTTTGGTAAAAAGTTATATGATGAATTGAAAATACCGATCGGGCTGATCCATTCAAGCTGGGGCGGCACGCCGGTAGAAGCATGGACTAACGGAAAATATATAGCTATGCATGAAAACTATAAGGATTTTTCCGATAAGCTCGCTGTGAGCATTGTTGATTTTGAAAAACAAAAAAAATGGATTGAAAATCACAAAGTAATAGATGTTAACGATAGAGAACAAGAGAGTAAATGGACAAACCTCGATTTTAATGATGCTGGTTGTGCACAAATAAATTATGATGATAGCAACTGGCATGAGATGAATCTGCCTAACGGTTGGGAGAATTCCGAGATTGGAAATTTTGACGGTGTTGTTTGGTTCAGAAAAAAAGTTGAATTACCGGATTCATGGATTGGCAATGATTTGATAGTAAAACTTTCGATGATCGACGATGTAGATATTACTTTTGTTAACGGTACTAAAGTCGGCGGATACGAAACAGATGGTCATTGGCAGACGATGCGTATCTATTCAGTACCAAAAGAAATTGTGAAAGATAAAATATTAACAATTGCAGTCCGTGTAATTGATTCGCAAGGAGGTGGTGGTATTTGGGGACAAAGTGAATTTATGAAACTTTACCAGGTGAACTCCGATGAAATCATACCGTTGAGCGGTGCGTGGAAATGTCTTCCGGTTGCCGAATATATTGCCGGGAAATTTTTTGTTTACGGTGCAAAGAACCTGGAATTTTTTAACCGTCCTAAACTGCCATTACAAATTTCTGCTTATACACCAACAACACTTTACAATGCAATGATAAAACCGCTGATACCATTTACAATTAAAGGTGCAATCTGGTATCAAGGGGAATCTAATACTGATAATCCGAAAGCCTATGAAAAATTATTTCCATTGATGATTGAAAACTGGCGCACAGATTGGCAGCAAGGTAATTTCCCATTTTACTATGCACAAATAGCACCGTACGAATATGGGCCGGGTACAAATTCGCAAAGATTACGTGAAGCACAGTTAAAAACCCTTTCAGTAAAAAAAACCGGTATGGCTGTTACACTTGATATCGGCGATCCGCTTAACATACATCCATCAAATAAAAAAGATGTAGGTGAAAGATTAGCATACTGGGCGTTGACAAAAGATTACGGGAAGAAGTTTAGTTATTCCGGGCCGGCTTATAAAAAAATGAAAGTAGTTGATGACAGAATAATTTTATCGTTTGATTACAACGAAGGAATGTATTTAAAGACAACAAACGATTTAACAAATTTTGAAATTGCCGGCGAAGATAAAATATTTAAAAAAGCCGCGGTATTCATTGAAGAAAAGAAAGTTCACGTATATAATCCTGAGATTCCAAAACCGGTTGCTGTTCGCTATTGCTGGAATGATACCGGTGAAGCAACACTTTTTAATAAATATGGTTTACCGGCATCTTCGTTTAGAACAGACGGTTGGGAAGAATAATTTTTTTGTAACACATGAATTGAAGTTTCTAAAACAAAATTTTTTATTCGCTTATTAAAAAGGAGATAATAATTATCTCCTTTTTTTATAGTTTAAAACTATCAACAGCATTCGTATTAAAACCTCAACGTGTGCTTTTATCTTAATGATAAGATTTATCAAATTAATAAAAGGATATACTGTATATAATATTTAAAAAATCAGTTGATAACCACAAAATAAAATCCATTCAATTCAAAATTATTATTGGCATTATATATGCAACATTATTCCGTCTGAACAAAGATTATCTAAAGCTATTCTATAAAAAACTAAGTAAAAATCTTTTGGAGGAGGCATGAAAAAAGTTCTACTAGTAATTGTAGGTCTACTTCTATTTTCAAACTTGACAAAGGCCCAGGTGTTTGCTGATTTTGAAACCGGTTTAAATGGGTATGCACTGTTGGGTTGGGGACCGGCAATTACTGATTTACAACAAGTAGCTGACCCAACCGGTACCAGCGATGGAAGTTTACAATTAACTTATAACGCTGCTATTGGTCAAAGCGGTCAAGTTCATTTGAGTAATGTCGGTTCTACAACAGCTTCATTATTGATCTATTATATTTATTTACCGGCTGATACACCAGACAGTCTTGGTATCATAATTTTTTGCCAGGACAATGCAAATTGGAATCATACAACGCAGACGTATTACGCCGTAGATATTCCCAAAGCGACATGGTTCCCGATTTATTTTCCTCTTGAACAATGGCAAATTAAAAAAGATAATTTCAATGTTGTTGATAACGGGTTCGGCTGGTTTGGCGTAGAAATTCAGAGCTTTGCTTTAAGCGGAGCCGATGCATTTTGGCAAGGTAATATCTTATTAGACAATGTTTCATGGATTGGTGTTAAACCCGAAGTTCTTGCTGATTTTGAAATTAATGATGGCGGTTATCAAATTTTAAATTGGAGTACCGGTCTTACCGCTCTATCAAGAGTACCGGATCCAACAAGTGAAAGTGATGGTGTTCTACAATTAACGTTAGATGCTAATGCCGGTTCGCAAGGTCAGATACATAAATCAGGTGTTAGTTCAAATACCTCTCCGTACTTAGTTTATTATGTTTATTTACCGGCGGATGTACCGAACGATGCTAACTTCTACATTTTTGCACAAGACAACTCTCACTGGAGTCACATTACACAACAAATTAATGTTGCAGACATACCAAAAGAAAAATGGTACCCGATCTATTTTCCGTTAGAAGCTTTGCAGATTAAAAATCCTACAACCTTTGATGTTGTAAATAACGGATTCGGCTGGTTTGGTCTTCAGATGGATTTTGGAAGCTGGGCCGGCGGCTATATTCTTGTTGATAATGTTTCATTCTTAAATGATGTAGCCGAAGAAAAATGGGTATTAAATGATTTCGAATCTCTCTTTAATCCAACCGGTGGTTTTGTTTTAGTTAATTGGGGCCCGTCATTCACTGCTCTTACAAACACAGCAATCGGTAATAACAGAGTATTGGAGGGCACGCTTAATCTTTCAGTTGGAATAAATAACAACACTGAAGGAAAGGGTACTATTCAAAAGGATAATGTAACCCTATACAGCGCGCTTGAACAAAAATCTGCAACTGCTATTACAATTGATATTTTTGTTCCGGCGGATTGCCCGTTAGGCGGACAAGTAAGTATAGCTTACAGCGGATTGGCAACGAACTGGGGATGGCTTGAAGATAAATTAATGATCGACAATCTTGGAACTGACGGTTCTTTCCCAAGGGGAGAATGGGTTACACTTACATTCGATGCCGCAACAAGAATTACATCGGGCGACATTGTTGATCCTACACAGCCAGGAACAGTTTATATACAATTCTATTATGAACCGACTTCTTATGCAGCAGCAGCCGGATGGTCGGGACCGGTTCACTTTGATAACCTTACATTAGTTGGTCTTTCAAAACCGGAAGGTGAAGTTGTCGCTCCGAATACAACTGCAAGTGTAGTAACATATACTTTGTTAAGTGGCCAGGATTATCAGTTCGTTCGTTTCGATTGGGAAGATAATGCACTTGGAACAGAAACATATAATATCTATATGAGTGAGCAACCGATTACAGATGTAACTGCACAAGGAGTTAAAAAGATTTATGCCGGTATTCCTCATGGTATGCAATTGTACGGATGGAGACCGTGGACAAGTGATGGCTCAGAAAAAACTTATTACTTTGCTATTACCGCATTTGACGGTGTTGCCGAAACAGCACTTAATGATCAATGTAAAGTTGGTCCGTTTACATTAACTACTACTGAAACATATAGAGTACAATACGTTGAAAATTTTGCAAGCGCATTTGTTTTAGATGGTGATGCATCTGAATTCGCTCCTTATCTTACGAATATCGTTACACCCGAAGATGGCAGCTATGCGGATGATGCTCTCGACTGGTTAACAGCTTCTACAGATATGAATTACTCTATTACTTTTGTTATTGATGACAACTATCTATATATCTCAGCTGATGTAGTTGATGATGATCTTCGTGTTGATGCTGCTGCACAAGCATGGGAAGGTGATGCACTCGAATTATTTATGGGATTTTATGATGTACGTCCTTTAACCGAACCGCATGCAAAGAATTTTACTAATGCTAACGGTGATTGGAGAATCGGATTTATGTCCGATGGCAGCACAGCACTCGATGGCGGAAGTCCTACTACAATAGACGGTGTAGAAGCAACGGTATTTCAAAAATTCTCCCAAGATGGTTATATAATTGAAGCAAAGCTTGATCTCGATAAAATGGCTGCCGGTGGTACTTTCCAATTAGCTAATGGAATGATGATGCCGTTTAAGATTGATGGAACGGATCAGGATCCGAGTCTTGGTGATACTCAAAGGAGTCTTATTGTTCAAGTAGGCGGAATGCCCAATGATGATGACATCAGCGGTGATCAAACATGGTTAAGACCAGATGCCTGGGGTTACATCGAAGTAATTGGCGGAACAGATGTTGCCGAGGGTTCCGGTTTACCAACAGTTTATGCACTCTACAATAATTATCCTAATCCTTTCAACCCGGCTACAAAGATAAAATATGATCTGCCGAAAGAATCTCAAGTTATTATTAAGATTTACGACATTCTTGGCAGAGAGATAACAACATTGGTTAACGAAAATCAAAAAGCCGGTTATTACGAAGTTGATTTCAATGCATCCAGGTTAGCTACCGGTGTTTATGTTTATAGAATTATTGCCGGTGATTTTGTTCAATCAAAGAAAATGATGCTGATGAAATAATTCTAATCATTTGTTTCTTGAGAATGGCAAGATTAATTCTTGCCATTCTTTTTTTATCATGTAGATATTGTTGTTAAATCCAACTGTTAATGAATAGAATGAATAAGGATTTAATAAATGAAGAAGATTAATATTTTTTTAGCTCTATTGTTGCTGACGTTTAGTTTTCAATTGAACTTTGCCGGTACAACCGGAAAAATTGCCGGTAAAGTAATCGATGCGGAGACAAAAGAACCATTGCTGGGTGTTAACATTGTACTTGTTGGAACTAATCTTGGTGCTGCTTCGGATATTGATGGCGAGTTTTTCATTATAAATATTCCACCCGGCATATACACTGTTAAAGCAAGCATGATCGGGTACAATTCCCAATCCGTTGAGCAAGTCCGGATTCAAGTTGATCTAACTACGCGTCTCGATTTCCAGCTTAGTTCTACTGCAATACAAATTGGTCAGGAGGTTATGGTTGTTGCAAAAAAAGTAATTCAGAAAGACCTTACCTCTTCCGAAAGAAGTTTCCAATCCGATCAGATAGATGAATTACCGGCAAGGGATGTAACAAGTATTTTAAGTTTGCAAGCCGGTATTGTTAAAGATGCCGGTGGTAATCTTCACATACGCGGCGGCAGAACAACAGAAATCAGCTACATGGTTGATGGCGTCCAGGTTATTAATCCGATTAACAGAAGCGCCGGAATAAGTATCGATGATCAATCGATAGAAGAATTAAAAGCTATTACCGGAACATTTAATGCAGAGTATGGGCAAGCACTTTCAGGCGTTGTTAATATTGTTACAAAAAAAGGGAGTGAAAAATTTTCTGCTAATGCTACTGTTTACTTCGGCGACCATCTGAGTTTTGATAATGATCTTTATTCCTTAATGGACAATAGTGATTGGGCAGTTGCAGCTGCTAATGCTCTTACATCTAAATCGAATCGAATCTATTATGATTTTTCCAAACATGGTTTGAACAGTTACCAGCAAATTTATCAATCGTTACAAAACGGTGATAAACCGTGGCAGACAAAAACACCGTACTTAAATTCGTATGAACCTTTCAAAAATTATGATGCACAATTAAATTTATCAGGACCAATCCCCGGAGCTGAAAAAAACATCTCGTATTTCTTTGCGGGCCGCTATCAATACCGCCCCGGTTATCAATCCGGCAAGAGATATTTTATGCCGTGGGGAATCTGGAACCCGGTAATGGATACTCTTCATACTTATGATATGCCCGATCAAAAAATTGTTCCGCTTGACTGGTATAAGGGAATATCTACCCAGGCAAAAATTTTCTTCAACCTTACTGATTTTAATATCAGTTATGGAATATATTATAATAACGATCATAGTTACGGCGGCGGACAAAAATATTTACCCGATGGCGGAAGGCATTATTATACAGATAGATCAACGCAAATCTTATCTATGACGTACGTTTTTTCTTCTTCTACTTTTCTCGATTTCAAAGGAAGCTATTATTTAAATGATCATAAAAGTTATTTGTATGAAGATCCTTATGATTATAGATATATGCCCACAAAGACCGGCGATTTCCAGGAGTTTATGTTTCAACCTACAAGAGAGGATGATATCGAAGTAAAAAACAATCCAAATGATTACTCATATTGGGGTAACGATGTCGGCAGAAATAAAAGCACCAGCAAATATTTCTCCTTCAATTTTGATTTAACGAGCCAGGTCGATAAATATAATATGATAAAATTCGGTGCTTTGGGAAGAGTTCATGATCTGGAACAAGATTATTACACACTGCAATTTTCTGAGTTAGATTATAAACCGATCATACCTGAAAAGTCTTCTGCGTTTAGAACATTTTATGCAGCTGAGCCAAAAGAGATGGCTGCTTATGTACAAGATAAAATTGAATTCGAAGAGTTAATTATAAATCTTGGTGTCAGATTCGATTATTTTGATTCCGATGGAAGAATACTTGCAGATCCGCGCGATCCTCAAATTTATTCCCCATTTAAATTCGATCACATCTATAAAAATTATTCGCCTGATTTGCCGGAAGATCAATTAATAGAATACACGCCGGATGAGCGTGCTCAATTCTGGTATAAGAAACCGAAAGCAAAATACCAATTCAGTCCACGTTTTGGTTTGTCATTCCCGATAACAGCCGAAGGCGTTATCCATTTTTCATACGGACACTTTTTCCAGAATCCTGAATTCCAGTATTTATATACAAATCCTAATTTCTGGATTACCGGCGCCGGTGCAGAAAATTTGGTCGGCAATGCTGATCTCGATGCCGAGCGGACTGTTATGTATGAGATCGGTCTGCAGCAGCAGTTATTTGATAATCTATTTTTACATGTTACCGGTTTTTACCGTGATATTAGGGATTGGATTAGTACCGGTTTTCCGGTGGATACGTATAGAGGTATAACATATTACTCATATGTAAACAGAGATCATGCTGTTGCTAAAGGAATTACACTTTCCGCAAATTATAAGTTCAACAATTTTAATATCAATGTAGATTATACATTCATGAATGCCAACGGCACTTCGTCGGATGTTAGGGACGCTTACAATGATCTAAGTGCCGGCAGACCTCCTAGAATACAGTTGGTAAATTTATCCTGGGATCAGCCCCATGCTCTCAACACGATTATATCATACAATAAAGATAACTGGAATGTTACCCTGATTGGTACTTACAATTCAGGTTTTCCGTACACACCCGAATTTACACGCGGTGAACTTACTGGCAGCAATGCTGCAGTCGGGTTAAGGGAAAACAGCGCGAGAAGACCATCTACATTTAACATCGATTTACGATTGTCCCGAACATTTAAATTCGGCGATTGGAGTATTCAGGCATTTTGTGATGTTACTAATTTACTCGATACAAGAAACGCTAATTATGTCTATGCTGATACCGGTCTGCCCGACTATACTTTGCAAGATTATTTAAGCTTAACACGTTTAGTAGAAATTGGAAGTTCGAGCGAATATTTTGCTAACCCCGGGATGTTCACAGCACCAAGATTTATTCAACTTGGTTTTAGAGTCAGTTTTAATTAGGCATGACGGGGTGAGAATATGAAATTGAAATTAAACAGAAAAAGTTTTGCTGAAGGAAAATTTATGCATTACAAAAACAATTTCGGTAAGATGGTTCTTCTCTTAGTAATCATGGTCTTAATCGGTGAATTCGTGCATGCACAATCGATCGGCAGAGTTGGAACAACGGCTGCATCATTTTTGAAAATAGGTGTTGGCGGCAGAGCGCTTGGTATGGGTGAAGCATATACAACACTTGCCGAAGACATTTCAGGTGTTTACTGGAATCCAGCCGGTATTGCAGAATTTAATACTATGCAAGCATTCGTTAACCACTTCGATTACATCGGCGATCTCTATTATGATTTCGGTGCTTTCGCTATCCCGATTGAAAATTTAGGTACGTTCGCTGTTTTTGTAGGACGGTTAGGCATGCCCGATATTGAAAGAACAACAATCGATTACCCGAATGGCACCGGCGAAAAAGTATCGGCTAGTTCCGTTGTTATAGGTTTAAGTTATGCACGGGCATTGACCGACCGGTTTTCAATCGGTGGTAATGTAAAATTGATCAATGAATCGATCTGGCATTCATCGGCATCCGCGGTTGCATTCGATATCGGCGTTTTGTACAGAACATTCTTTAAAAATATTAGAATCGGTATGTCGATCAGTAATTTCGGTTCTCAGATGAAAATGGAAGGACGGGACATGCTCGTTCAGCATGATATCAGTGATACTTTTGAAGGGAACAATGAGAACATTAATGCTTATATGGATACCGATCAATTTCCTTTGCCGATTCTTTTTAGAGTTGGTTTATCCGCAAACATTACAAATGATTTTCTCGGAATTGAAGAACACGATTGGATTATTTCGATTGATGCAATTCACCCGAACGATAATAAAGAGTACATGAACATCGGTACGGAGTTGAAGTTGTTTGATTTGATTTCTTTACGAAGCGGTTTTAGACAGCTTCTTCTTGAAGATAGAGAAGGCGGCCTAACATTAGGTTTCGGTCTTCAGTATAAGGTAATGGATATCGATTTGAGGATTGATTATGCAAATATCGATTACGGTAGATTGGATAATCAAAATAAATTTTCATTAATACTTTCTTTTTAAGCAAGGCATTAAGGAGTTTGATATGAAATTAAGATTCATGCTTATTCTTTTTACAGCCGCATGTATAACTAACATATTTGGACAAGGAACCGGTCATGGCGATGTAAAACATCGCGCAAAGAATGTTCACGCCGGAAATTTGGTTAGGGTAACTTTTCATAACAACGGAAGACTCGGTACAATTAAAGGTGATCAAAGCGTAGTGTATACCGGTGAATGGCCGATAGGAACCGGAAAAGTCCAGATGGGAAATACATCGGCTTATGTTATGAGTGAACTCCGAATTTCGAAAGGGATTAATTCGACAACCAGCTTAGAAGAATTCGAATTTGTAACGCCGGCAGTATTCTGCGAAGGATGGGACCCTGATATTTTTTCTCACGATGCTTTGGGAAGATTCCAGGGATTTGAACCCCTACCCGGTTATTTCAATTTAACACAAAAAGAAAAAGATCCGGGACATGCAATTGCAATGAGTCATCAAGCTTTTACCTGGCCTCCATTTTGGCCGGATAAATTATCAGATATTCTTGATTCCGGATGGCGCGGTCATTGGAACGGGTACTTTGGTAAAGATCAGCAGAATGCCGATGAAGAAAGCTATTACGTTATGGATGATTACCAATTCGATAAACGAATAAAAGGTTTGGAACTTCCTAAACCGGATTCGACTGATCTATCTCGCGGCGGCTTAGGATTACGAATGTCCGTTAGAGGTTTGCAATGGTCAAATCCCGATGCTGAAGATGTAATTTTCTGGCTGTATGATATTAGAAATTTTGGTGATCTCTATTTAGATAAAACAGTTTTTGGCTGTAACGTTGGTGCTTCCAGTGGGGCTATGCTTGGCGAGAGCGGCGGTAATGAGTGGGCGGATGATGCTGCAAAATTCTATCGTCAGTTTGGGCTTGCTGTTAATTATGATGCCGATAATATTGGTGTGAGAGGTTATACACCGGTACCGTGGGTTGGATTTGCTTTCCTTGAAAGTCCCGGCAATCCTTATGATGGAATAGATAATGACGGTGATGCTAATGATCCGACGAAGCCGGGAGGTGCGACCGGTAAAATAATTACCGAGATAGATGACTTTGTTAAATTCTATGATGTTGGTGATAATATAATTTTAATTAATTACGAATCGGAAAATTTTGATCGAACAATTTATCAAATGCCAGTTGATGGAATTACTGTAACACATAATGGTGCAACATTAATTCTTAAACCGAACGCACCTTTGATTGAACAACCAAGAAACGGTCTCGATGATAACTTGAATGGTTTGATTGACGAAGCCGATGGTACGGTTACACAAGATTCACTTGAGTTCTACTTGTATATCAGGTCGGAGTATAATCAAAAAGATTATCTTTCGTTCAATTACTTCACCGGGGAAGGAATCGAAAATTTACTTATCGATGAAAGAAGGGATGATGAATTAGATAACGATGGTGATTGGGACAGCCAGTTTGATGATGTTGGAATAGATGGCAAACCGGCTACCGGTGATACCGGAGAAGGCGATGGGCTTCCAACGCCGGGTACAAGTGAATTACCGGGTGAACCGAATGTAGATCAGGTTGATGTGGATGAATCCGACCAGATTGGTTTAACAAGTTTTAAATTTTACCGTTACAGTACATTAACATATAGTAATGATGACCAGATGTGGGAGTTTTCCCGTCCCGGTTACTTTGATAATACAACAACTGAAATTGCCGATCACGATTATGTTTTTTCATCGGGATATTTTCCTTTGCGGCCGGGACAAAAAGAATTTTTCTCTGTTGCGATGGTATATGGCTGGGATGAAGTTGATATTCTCCGCAACAAGGATGTAATTCAAAAAATTTATGACTCGAATTACAATTTTGCGATTGCACCTTTAAAACCAAAACTAAAAGCTGTTGCCGGCGATCGAATGGTAACTTTGTACTGGGATGATAATGCGGAAGATAGTTTCGACCGTTTCTTGAAAGAATACGATTTTGAAGGTTACAAGATTTATAGAGCATCACATTACACATTTGGCGATGCCGGTTCTATAACCGATGGTTTAGGTTATGAAAGATTTAAAAAGCCGATTGCTATCTATGATAAGATAGATGGCATCTACGGATATTTCCCGAATGATTTTGGTGCCGGTGTTCTTTTTAATTTGGGAAGTGAAAGCGGATTGGTTCATTCTTATGTTGATAGAGGTGTGACAAACGGCATAAAATATTATTATGCTGTTACTGCATTTGACCGCGGCAACCTTGCTAAGAATATCGGGCCAACCGAAACGACAATATTTTTAAATGTTGATCAATCCGGTAATATCCAGTTT
>DYJK01000102.1 GCA_020723165.1 Melioribacter roseus
CATGCCGGGCTCGGAATGATCTGGCATCTCTCAATTTTAATGCGCGGTTTAACAAGCATTGATGAAGATGAAATTCGAGAATGTCTGCATTTATTAAAAACAACTCACGCCGGTACCGGCTTTATGCATGAATCATTCAACAAAGATGATGCAAACAAATACACACGCCAATGGTTTGCGTGGGCAAATACTTTATTCGGGGAATTCATTTTAAAAATTTATAACGAAAGATATCACTTACTAAAGGAGAAATTTTAACCCTCTGACTGACATTCTCTTCTTAGTAATCTTCAGCGCTCTCTGCGCATTCTTAGCGGACTCTGCGTTTAATTTTTTAAATATTTTTAAACAACAAAAATTAAGAACAATATATTTACTACTATGAAAACAAAATTTATTCTATCCTTATTTTTATTATCGTTTAGTATAATCAAGACACAAACAACAATTAACAACTTCACACAGTATGTAAATCCTTTCCTTGGTACCGGCCAGCATGGGCACACATACCCGGGTGCAACAGTTCCTTTCGGTATGGTGCAGCTAAGTCCTGATAACGGACGAAATGGTTGGGATTGGTGTTCTGGTTATCATTATTCTGATAGCATCATCACTGGATTCAGCTACACACACTTAAGCGGAACCGGGATTGGCGATCTATGCGATATACTTTTTATGCCGGCAACTTTACCGGGCAAATCAAACGAAAAAGAAATTACAACTCATAATTACAAATCAAAATTCTCACACAATAATGAAATTGCCAAACCGGGATATTATTCCATACAACTTGATGACTACAATATCAAATCCGAATTAACCGCTTCACTTCGTTCCGGAATGCAGAAACACACTTTCAATAAAAATGGAAAACATTTTATTACACTCGATCTCGGTTATGCTGTCAATTGGGATAAACCGACTAACACATTCATCCAAATTGTTGATGAGCAAACTATTGTAGGATTCAGATTATCAACCGGGTGGGCAAAAGATCAACGCGTTTATTTCTATGCTAAATTTTCCAAACCTATCTTTAAATCTTACTTAATAGTTGATAGCGTTTATAAATCGAACATCAAACAAGTTAACGGGAAAAGCACAAAAGGAATTTTTGAATTCAAACTTAAAAAAGGAGAACAAGTTTTAGTAAAAGTAGGAATATCATCGGTTGATATTGAGGGCGCAAAACTAAATCTTGAAAGCGATATTAGAGAATGGGAGTTTGATCAAATTGTTTTTAATGCAGATGAACTTTGGAATAAAGAACTGGGCAAAATAAAAGTTAAATCGGATGATAAAAATTTGCTAACTACTTTTTACACATCCTTATACAGAACGATGCTTGCACCAATTACATTTAATGATGTAAACGGAAATTACAAAGGTGCCGATGGAAAAATTCATAAAGCAGAGAGCTATACAAAGTATAGTATATTTTCTTTGTGGGATACATTCCGTGCTGCTCATCCTCTCTACACAATTATTCAGCAAAAGCGCGTTAGCGATATGGTTAACTCAATGTTATCGCATTATGATGAGTACGGACTTCTGCTGGTATGGGAACTGCTTGGCAACGAAACCGGAACAATGATCGGTTATCATGCAATACCGGTAATTGCTGATGCCGTATTGAAAGGTTTCAAAGGATTTGATTATAACAAAGCTTACACAGCAATGAAAAAATCTGCAATGCAAGATCATTTGGGACTGAAAGATTACAGAACACTTGGATATGTATCATTCGATAAAGAAAATGAATCTGTTTCAAAAACACTTGAGTACGTTTATGACGATTGGTGTATTGCCGCTGTTGCAAAATATCTTGGCAGTGAAGAAGATTACAAATATTTTTCAACGCGTGCTCAATATTACAGAAATATTTTTGACCCGGTAACAGAGTTTATGAGAGCAAAATCAAGCGAAGGCAAATGGAAAACACCTTTTAATCCGCGTCTTGTTGATCACCGATCAAATGAATATACCGAAGGCAACGCATGGCAATACTCATGGTTTGTTCCGCATGATATACAAGGTTTTATCAATCTATTCAAAAGCAAAAAAGGTTTTACAAACAAATTGGATTCTCTTTTCACAACTTCATCAAAACTCGAAGGTGATAAAGTAAGTCCCGATATTTCCGGTATGATCGGTCAATATGCACATGGCAACGAACCAAGTCACCATATTGCTTACATATTCAATTACACCGGCGAGCCATGGAAAACTCAATACTACGTTAATAAAATTTTAACTTCACAATACAATCACAGTTACAATGGTTTGTGCGGAAATGAAGATTGCGGACAAATGTCCGCATGGTATGTTTTCAGCGCGCTCGGATTTTACCCGGTTAACCCGGCAGACCGGAATTATGCTATTGGAACGCCATTATTTGATGAAGCTGTAATTGATCTCGGCGGAGGAAAAACTTTCAGGATAATTGCGAAGAATTTATCCAAAGAAAATATCTACATCCAAAATGCAAAATTGAATAATGAACTTTTATCAAAAAGTTTTATCACTCATAACGATTTAATGAACGGTGGAACGCTTGAGTTTGAAATGGCCAACACTCCAGGTAAAAATCTTTGGACATCTACAGATGCGCTGCCGCCTTCAGTTACCAAATCGATTGAACCATCATTAATAAATAAAAATGAATATGCGGAAAAAGTAAAACAAGAATTCCTTCACGCGTGGAATGCATACAAGAAATATGCTTGGGGAAAAGATCAATTACAGCCGTTGAAAAAATCGGGACATAACTGGTACAAAGAATCTTTCCTCTTAACTCCGGTTGATGCATTCACAACAATGAAGCTGATGGGTTTGACCAAGGAAGTGGAAGAGGCAAAACAACTTATACTCGAAAAACTTTCTTTCGATAAAGATGTATCTGTTCAAATTTTTGAATTTACAATTCGTTTACTTGGCGGACTGATTTCTGCATATCAATCTGATGGAGATGAAAGATTTCTTGATCTTGCCGAAGATTTAGGAAATAGGTTTTTGAAAGGGTTCGATTCCAAAACCGGGATGCCTTACCGGTTTGTTAATCTAAAAACCGGCGAAGTAAAAGATAAAATTAACAACCCGGCAGAGATCGGCACTTTGATGATCGAGTTCGGCGCACTCAGCAGAATTACCGGCGATGATATTTATTACGAGACAGCAAAAAAAGCTTTCGTGGAAGTTTACAACCGGAAATCAATAATTGGCTTGGTCGGAACACAAATAAATGTGGTGACCGGTGAGTGGACAAATACAGAAAGCCACATCAGCGGTATGATTGATTCTTATTATGAATATATGCTTAAAGCCTGGCTATTGTTCGACGATGATGATTTCAAAAAAATGTACTATGAAAGTATTAACGCTGTTAATAAATATTTGTGGGATTCAACCGCAACCGGTTACTGGTATAAACGTGTTGATATGAACACCGGTGAAACAGTAAGTAAAACTTTCGGCGCACTCGATGCATTCATGCCCGCCATGCTTGCTCTTGGCGGTGATATCGAGCGTGCAGAAAAATTACAAGAAAGCTGTTACAGAATGTGGACTCACTTCGGTATCGAGCCGGAAGAAATGAATTATGAAACTTTTGCAGTAAACTATGCCGATTATGTGCTTCGTCCCGAAATTATTGAATCGGCATTTTATCTTTACCGTTATACCAAGAATCCAAAATACCTTGAGATGGGAAAAACATTTTATGAAGGACTTGTTAACTACTGCAAACTTGATGAGGGTTACGCATCATTAAAAAGTGTTTTATCAAAAGAGAAAAGAGACCCGATGGAAAGTTTCTTCTTTGCTGAAACATTAAAATATCTTTACCTGATTTTTGCGCCGGAAAAAACTTTGGATTTATCAAAATATGTTTTCACAACAGAGGCACACCCGGTAAAAAAGGATTGGAAATAAATTTCATGGTAAATAAAACTATCTTAATTACCGGCGCAACAGATGGCATCGGCAAGCAAACTGCTTTTGAACTCGCTAAGCTGGGACACCATTTAATAATTCACGGACGGGATAAAGAACGCATAAACAATACTATAAATGAAATTCGGCTCTCTACAAACAACCATCAACTAACAGAATCTATATGTGATCTTTCTTCGTTAAAAGCCGTACAAAAAATGGCTGAAGAAATAAAATCAAAATTCAAACGGATAGATGTGCTTATCAATAACGCCGGTGTTTATATAAAAAGACTGGCGTTGACAAAAGACGGTTATGAAACAACATTCGCTGTTAATCACCTTGCACCTTTTCTTTTAACAAATCTTCTTTTGGATTCGATAAAAAATAGTGATAGCGGAAGAATAATAAATGTAAGTTCTATAGCACACACACGCGTCAATTTTGATTTCGGGAATTTAAATGACGAAAAATATTTTGATCCCTACGGTGCTTATTCGCTTTCCAAATTAGCTAACTTACTTTTCACAAAAGAACTTTCGTATAGATTGGCAGAGACCAACATTACTGTTAATGCGCTTCACCCGGGAGTTATAAGCACAAAATTATTGAAAAGCGGTTTTAACATTGAGGGAGCTTCGGTTAAGAAAGGTGCTGAAACTTCCGTATATCTTGCTGTTTCTGATGATGTTAAAAATACCAGCGGTGAATATTTTGTCGATAAACAAGTTACGCGCTATAGTAAAATTGCGGATGATAAGAATCTAACAAAAAAATTCTGGGATGTTTCTGCCGGGATGGTTGGGCTATAATTATTTATTCTCCGATCTATCCGCTTTAAATTTAACCTCGTACTTTTTTGAATATGTATTTTCAAATAACGTGAGTTCCATCTTTACACCCGGCGCCCTTATCGAGTAATTACCAACAGCGACAGTATCAATGCCGTAACTTTGCGAGCCGCAATCTCCTAAAAAATCATCAATCGAATTTTTTGCTTCGCGTTCGGAATTGTACGACAAATCTACCTGGATTTGATAGACACCGTTTTCATCTGCAATAAAAGCTGCGCGAGAACTTTTTGTCTGGTAAAAAACACATTTCATCGAAGGATTACTCAAATCCTGGTGCGCCGGTTTGCCGAAATTTTTTATTACTTCGTTTACGCTTTTACCTACCATCTTACAATATTTCATTTGCTGTGTATAAGCGTTATCATATAAGAGGATAAAACATAGAGACGAAACAAGAATCAATACTGCTCTTTTCATGTTTCACTCCATAAATTATTTTTTATAAAAGATATAATGGATAAATGCCGGGAATGATATAAAAGATTCCGTTGCTGTTTGCCGGCATAGGTTGGTAAGAATAACAGAGGAAAGAAATATTTTTTCAGCCAAGTCATTTGCTCCACCTTTATTGAAAAAAAAGACCGGCAATTGTCACATGAATCTTACAACAATTTTAAGAGATGTTCAATGCTGCTTTAAATCTCAATCTTGGTAATAACACCGTGAAGTTTTTGATAAGGCAGTTCAAGAAATTGAACAAAGTTCGACGAGATTTTTTTGATAAATGAAAATAGTTTGAGGAAAGGTTTCTTTGTTTGTATATCATCAACACCGTAGAACATTACTTTTGCATCAATATCAACCTCTTTAAGAACTTGCGGAATATCGAGGCGCTCCATGTAACCTACTTGTATTTCTAGTCCGGATAATCCTTCGGTTATTTCCGGGACAAACAATTTTTGAACACCGAACGGTTTATCCATAGTTGCTACCGAGATTAAAATATTTTGTTCGTAAATAATGCTGCCCCTGATAGTACAATGAACCATGTAAGGCGGAATCATGTGAAGATCTTTTGCAAAGAAAAGAGCAGTACCGGGGAGCTGTTTACCGGTATTATAAATTTGATTAAAACTTTCGAGGTATGTATCAATCGGCAGCGACCGGAATGAACGATGTACCGCTTTATTACCCATCGACCATATTTTTATTGTTATGAACGGAACAAGGGCTATTATAATTGACCAGTAACCCCCATGAGGAATTTTACTAAATACTGCAAATAAGAATCCAACATTTACAATAATTACCAGTATCGAAACAATTGTTTTTACCATATCGGAATGTTTAGAAAAAATCCAGATCATAAAAAACGTACTGATTGTCATCGTAGCAGTAACAGCCAATCCATAAGCAGCCGCCAGATTTTGGGATTCCTTAAATAATATTATCATAAAAATTACAGCGATCAATAAACCCCAATTAACAGCACCAATATAGATTTGCGATTTGAGATGGCTTGATGTGTATTTGACACGCATCAACGGAAAAATATATGTACGAATACCTTGATATACCAAGGAGAAGACCGCACTTATCATAGCTTGCGATGCAATAATTGTAGCGAGCAGTGTAAGAATTAAAAACGGTATGTACAAAAACTCAGCCTGGGATTTAATCATTGAAAAAAGAATATTCAATTTTTCATCGTGACCTTCACCTAATCTAAGAACATAAGCACCTTGCCCGAAATAATTCATAACCAAAGCTACGAATACAAAATACCATGCATGTCTTATCGGGTCGCGGCCAAGATGTCCCATATCGGCATAGATTGCTTCGCCACCCGTTGCACAAAGAATAACTTCCGATAGAACAAAAAACCCGGTCAGCCCGTTATTCATGAAAAATTCTATTGCGTGATGTGGACTAACAGCACCCAGAATTCCCGGTGTATTAACTATGGAAACAAACCCGGAAAGAAATAGAGCTCCAAACCAGAGTACCATTATAGGTCCAAAACTGGAAGCAACTTTATCTGTTCCCTTGAACTGAAATGAAAAGAGCAATATGGTTATAACTATTGTTATTACTATGATCGTATTTGTATCGATATGACCAAGTCCCGGGATTAATTCTAAACCTTCGACCGCAGAAAGGATACTAATTGCCGGTGTTATAACACCATCACCCATCAAAAGTGAAACACCGAGATAACCGAGAAATGTAGCAAATGCAATTGATCTTCCCGATTTCAAAGTGCTCGTTAAAATTTCTTTCAGAACAATAATACCGCCCTCACCTTTAGAACTTAAACTCATAGCAAGGAATGTATATTCAACTGTTACAAGTACTATCAAAGTCCAGAAGACCAAAGAAAGAATGCCGAGAACATTTTCGGGGGTAGGCGGAGTTAAAAGAAAAATTACGCTAAGAGTGTAAATCGGGCTCGTACCAATATCCCCGAAGACAAGTCCCATTGCTTTTAAAACTTCACTGATTGAAAACCGTGAAGATTGTTGGGTGGTCATTTTAATGTGTGCTTATATTGTAGTTAATTTTTAACCGAAGATTATTGAATAGAATAAATAACCTAAAATTGTCACAACGCTGGCACCAAGAATGAACATCAATAAGAAAAACGAAAAATCATTCAAGCTTTTTTTCTGATTAGCGGTTTCCATTTTTACCTTATAGTATTTTAATTACGGGGGGAAAAATAAGGAAAAGATTTATAATTATTGAAGATTCACCGGTAAAAAAACAATGTTCTAACAGTCAAAAAATCTTCAAATTGAAACAAAATAACTATAAAAATGACCGGGTATCATTGCTTTATGTTCAGCAATTCCTTATTAAACCTGATGATCTCAATAACATTGTTTGAAATATTTTCCGACTTAAATAGAATGTTCAAGAATAATAAATTAGTTCTGGCTTTAGAAGTTCCTTTCTTAATATACCCAATCTGGTTCTTATCTAACTTCTTGATCGATTTTTTCATATCGTTAACTTTCTCTTGCAGATCTTCCAATTTGCCTAAATCCTTTTGGGAAATTTTATTTGAAACAAGATCGAGCTGCGAAGTAACAAGTGATTTCAAATCTTTGAAATCTTCTTTCTGTTCTTTTGCAAGGCCGGCATGGTTATTATCAATATGATCAAACGATAATTTTGTAATCCCTTTAATTGAATCTGTGATTTCCCTTAGCGAAGAAATCGCCTTGCCAAAATTTAGATCTTCCTTCATTTCTTTTTCGTCGAGAAACTGAGCACCTTGTAAAATTTTTGTGATAATAGTATCACCCTGGTCTTCAAGTTCTTTAGTTTCTTTATATGCCTTTTTCAACTTTTTGCGGTTCTCGTTGGTCAAGCCGGAATAAACATCATCATAAATTTTATGTGCTTCGCTTAAATATCCTCTAACATCGTCAACTATTGAATCAAATAGAACCGATTTTTCATCTGCTACTATTGATGCCTGAATTTTCTTCGCTGATTTTTTCTCTTTATGTGTATGTAAAATATTTGATCTTACAATCAAGAATATAGTACCGGCAGCAATAATTAAAATAACCGGCAGCCCGCCGTAAAACATTGCAGTTGTAAGAATAGTCGTACTAACAAAAGCTAAGAATGCTGTAAAGAACCACCCGGCAATAACAGTAAGCACGCCGCTTACACGGTAAACCGCACTTTCTCTTCCCCATGCTTTATCTGCAAACGAGGTAGACATTGCAACAATAAATGTTACATAAGTTGTAGAAAGAGGGAGTTTGTATGCAGTACCAAGCGAGATCAAACTGCTTGAAACCATCAAGTTTACGATAGCACGTACGTAATCAAACGAAGGTTTATCTTTCTTATCAAACTTTGAGTAATCTATTTTAGCCGTATTGAACCGGCTTTGAATACTATTGTTTAATCCCTTCGGTAAAATTCTTTTGAAAGTTTCGCCGAGCGAGATTGAAATTCTCACTATTGTCCTGGCAAACGTAGAAGAGTCAAATTTTTCATAACCTTCAAACTGTCTTCCTAAATTAAGTTCGGTTCTGGTAACTGTTCTTGCTTTTTTATTAAACCATAAAGTTAGAACCATTATAACGCCGGCAATCGTAAGAATAAATGAATTAGTTCTTTCCGGTTCCCTTAATGCATCTAATGTAATGCCCAGTGGATTATCACTACCCGAAGCAATCTGAAACGAACTCAATCCGGCGAGTGGTACACCGATGAAATTAACAAGATCGTTTGCGGCAAACGCCAGAGCCAATGAAAAAGTACCAATCAAAACTATCGGTTTGAACACATTTATCTTTGTGAACCATAAAAACAATTGAAGCATAACCGTCCAGAATGCAAAGTTAATTGCAAGAACTTCCATTGTATGATTTTTAATCCATGTTACATTTTCTTCAGTTAAAAATGAAGTTCCTTTTGCACCCTTGATAACAATAAAGTAAGTAATTGATGTTAACGCAAGAGCTCCCCAAAGGGCGCCATATCGTTTCATTTTGCTTTCAAAATCAAAAGTGAAAATCATACGGGATATATATTGTACTATCGCCCCGGCTACAAACGAGATTACAACGGAAATTAAAATTGCCGAAAAGATTCCAAGTGCACGTGCAGAATTTATGTATTGCCCTAT
The DNA here is from genome assembly GCA_020723165.1 of Melioribacter roseus. Taxonomy (GTDB): domain Bacteria; phylum Bacteroidota; class Ignavibacteria; order Ignavibacteriales; family Melioribacteraceae; genus DYJK01. Next base: position 9,376 of record DYJK01000102.1, read on the forward strand.
TGCTTCAAGACCTTGCCCGGTCTGGTTAATTTTAATTACTGCCAATGCAACGCTACCAGCAAATAATGAAGAGACCAATGAAACTGTTGTTGAAGTGGGTAAACCAAACGTGTTGTAAAAATCCAGAAGTAAAACATCAGTGAACATAACAGCGAGGAACAGAACCATCAATTCATTTAATCTAAATAATTCCGGGTTGAAGAAACCTGATCTTGCAACTTCCATCATTCCGCTTGAAAATAATGTTCCGGCTAAAACACCAAGACTTGCAACAATAAGGATTATGTGCCTGGGTGCAACTTTAGAGCCGATCGCAGAATTCAAAAAATTAACTGCATCATTTGCAACTCCCACTACAAGGTCCGATGTAGCAAGGATGAATAAAATAATCACAAAAAAAAGATAAGTTTCCACGCACTATTTCCCGTATGTTAATTCACGAAATCGTTAATAAGTAATTTATGATGGAAGATTATACAAAAAAGAAAATATCATTTTCAAAAAGATAATGATACTCCCTTGATTTTAGAAACGATATTGGGTAAACCAATGTTAAGAAAATGTTAAATCATTAGAATACGATACAAAATCCAATAAAAATTAAAGAAAAATGGTTTGAGAAATCGAAATCAATGCTTATTTTGCCCGGAAATTTTTACAGAGAGAACATGCCCGAGAAAACCCGCAAAACAGAACTTGTAAGAGGATTAAGTTTAACCGCCGCAGTAATGATAGTTGCCGGCTCGATGATCGGCTCCGGAATCTTCCGCAAACCATCGGTTATGGCAGAACAACTCGGTTCACCCGAACTTTTAATCATCGTATGGGTTATTGCCGGGATGGTTACTCTTATTGGTGTTATGGTTAATTCCGAAATGTCCGGTATGATCGATTCAACCGGCGGCCAGTATGTTTACTTCAGAAAAATGTACGGCGATTTCACCGCTTACATTTACGGCTGGTCGATACTTTCGGTAATACAAACCGGCAGCCAGGCGGCAATCGCTTATGTGTTTGCAGAGTATATCGGCTACTTTGTTAAGTACCCACAGCTCCCGGAAAGTTTTCAGCAATTTTCTGTTTATATGCCGCTTGTCGGAAACATTTATCCCCTGGCTGATTTCGGAACAAAGTTCGTTGCAATCTTATGTATAATTTTCTTAACCGGCGTAAACTATGTTGGTGTAATATTCGGCGGAATTGTTCAAACGGTTGTAACATACATCAAAATATTTTCCATTCTTTTAATAACAATCCTACTATTAACAATCGGTAATGGAAGTCTTTCAAATGTGTACACCGGTTTTTCTATTCCCCGGCAAACAATGGCAAACTTTATCAGCTTAGTAGGACTTGCTTTTGCCGGTGCCTTCTGGGCATACGATGCATGGAACAACATTACTTTTGTTTCCGGTGAAGTAAAAGATCCACAACGCAACGTTCCTCTTGGTTTGCTCTACGGAACATTAATTGTAATTGGTGTTTATGTTTTAATAAACATTGCATTCTTATACGTACTTCCAATAGATGAAATGGCAAAATCACCATTAGTAGCCGCAAGTGCCGCAGAAAAAATATTCGGTACTAACGGCGGTGCGATAATATCCATTGCGGTTATCATATCAACATTCGGCGCACTCAACGGAAGCATACTTGCAACAGCACGTGTTCCATTTGCAATGGCTCGTGCAAAAATCTTTTTCAATTCACTTGGTAAAGTACATCCAAGATTCGGTACCCCTTATGTATCTTTACTTATCCAGGGATTATGGTCTTGTGTGCTTGTACTTTCGGGTTCATTCGATACAATAACAGATTACGTAATCTTTGCATCGTGGATGTTTTATATGCTCGGCGCATTTGGTGTTTTTGTACTGCGCAAGAAAATGCCGGATCAGCATCGCCCATACAAAGTCTGGGGCTACCCTTACACGCCGGCTATCTTTGTGGTATTTGCGTTTCTATTTTTGATGAATACAATTATATCCGATACTGAAAATGCAATGATGGGATTGATACTTGTTCTAACCGGGCTTCCATTCTATTTCTACTGGAAATACCGGGATAACAAAAAGAACAATTCTATCTAGGGATTTTTTTGTTCGTCTTAAACTCGGATTCGTATCTTTTTATCGAATCGTGAATAATCTTGTAAGCGTCTTTCTTGTTATAGATTTTCTCGACTATCACGTGCTTGTGTTCTAATTTTTTATAATCTTCAAAAAATCTTTGCAGTTGTACGGTTGTATGCGGCGGAAGATGTTCAAGATCGTCTATATAATTGTACGAAATATCATTCTTAGCAATAGCAATAATTTTATCGTCTTTCTCGTTGTCGTCAACCATTCTCATAAAACCGATAACCCTCGCTTCGATTATACATAACGGGTCAACTTCTATAGAGGAAAGGACAAGTATATCAAGGGGATCGTTATCATCTGTAAGTGTGCGCGGTATAAATCCGTAGTTAGCCGGGTAATGAACCGATGAGAAAAGTACACGATCCAATTTTAACAAACCGCTTTCTTTATCGAGTTCATATTTTGCTTTTGAGCCGTTCGGTATTTCGATTATAGCATTCACAACCTCCGGAATATTCTTACCATAGCTTACATAATGCCAGGGATGGAAAAATGAGGGAATATTTTTCTTTTGTTTTTTCTGTTTTAATGCTTTTTTCATATTGTCCTTTTATTTCTTTTCAGCAAAGATAACTTTTTACATCTGCTTAAAAAAATTTGCCGGGTAATTATAAAAACAAGTAAATATTTTAACGTATCGGTTCAAAAAACTTTAGATTAAAGTTAACATGATATCGCTCTTAAAAAATAAAAATATAACAAATCAACAAAGTGAACTAACAAATTACTTCGATCTTGAAACAGCAGAAAAAGTTTTATCTTTCCACTCCACTTTCCCGGCATACAAACCAACGCCATTGATTGAACTAAAAGGATTATCCGATCATCTCGGTGTAAAAAATATTTGGTTAAAAGACGAATCGCACCGTTTTGGATTAAATGCTTTCAAAGTACTCGGCGCCAGTTATGCTGTAACCAATTATTTATATGAATACTTCGGGATAATTAGCCAATCACCCTCTTTCTCATTTTTCAGCGATGAAAAATTGAAAAGTAAAATAGAAAGTTTAACACTTGTTACTGCAACAGATGGCAACCATGGAAGAGGCGTTGCGTGGACGGCACAACAAATCGGCTGTAAATCCGTTATCTACATGCCGAGTGGTACTACCATTAGTAGATTTGAAAATATTAAATCACACGGTGCTGATGTTACAATAATTGATGGCAGTTATGATGAGGCGGTTAAATTAGCAAAAGAAAACTCCGAAAAGTACGGCTGGCTTTTAATTCAAGATTCTTCCTGGAATGGTTACGAAAAAATTCCCTTAATGATAATGCAAGGATACCTTACATTGATTAAAGAAATATTTGACGTGCTAAACGATGAAATACCTACGCATGTATTTGTTCAATGCGGTGTCGGTTCGCTGCCGGCTGCGGTTGTTGGTTTTCTTGTAAATCATCTAAAAGAGAAGAGACCTATTTTTATTGTAGTTGAACCGGATGATGCAGCGTGCATGTTTGAATCGGTTAAGTTATCATCAATGATTACGTTGAAGAACGAAATGAAAACAATTATGGCCGGACTTGCGTGCGGTACTCCAAGCAAATCGGCTTATGATATTCTTGCTGCCCATGCCGACTTCTTTGTAAAATGTACCGATGATGTAACAATTAAAGGAATGCAGATACTCGGCAGACAAGAATTCGGTGATCCCAAAATAATTTCGGGCGAGTCAGGTGCTGTTACAACCGGACTTTTATACTATTTTCTTCACGATCAAAAATTTGCGCCGCTTTGCGAGGAGTTAAAATTAAACAGAGCGTCCAAAGTCTTGCTAATTTCTACCGAAGGAGATACCGACCCGGTTATGTACCGGAAGATTTTAACCCAAATTATTTAACCGGTTAAAACACATGATTAACCCGTTGTGTAAATTAAAAAATCAAAGCTGCTTTTATTAACCACGGCTTAACAGATTATATCAAAATTATGTTTAGATATTCAAACTCATCCCCCTCCCCCTTCTCTTAAACAGAGAGGGGGTGGTGCTACTCCATTTTCGAAGTCCCTCTCTTTCCGCCGAAGGCGGATAAATTTAAGAGAGGGATTTAGGGAGAGTTCATTATTCATGATAGAACTGTTTTGTTCAAAGTAGTAGTATTGTTAGGGTGATCTTTTGTTTCTAAAACTTAAGCTTCTCAATTTTTTCATGCGCTTTAAGATATTCGGATAATGCTGCCGAGCCGTACCATTGATATAACTCCACTTCGA
>DYJK01000103.1 GCA_020723165.1 Melioribacter roseus
AAGTTATCCAACATTTGTTGCTTCTTATTTCATTCTTAACATTAGCAATTACCGGCTTTGCATTAAAATACCATGATAGCTGGTGGGCAGAATGGTTGCAAATTTTTGGAATGACAGAAGCTGTTAGACAGAACATTCATCGTGGTGCTGCAATTGCAATGATTACTACCGGTCTATATCACATTTTCTATTTGTTATTTACACCTCGTGGAAGAGACGTTCTATACAATCTTCTTCCGAAGTTTAGTGACATTATTGAAGCAAGGGATAATATTCTTTACTACTTACGCATAAATAAATCCAAACCAAAATTTGATAAATATGATTACACAGAGAAAGCTGAATATTGGGCTTTGATCTGGGGAACTGTTATAATGGGCATAACCGGTCTCATCCTTTGGTTTCCAACTGTTGTTGGTGATTGGGCGCCAATTTGGTTAATAAAAGTTAGTGAGTTGATCCATTTCTACGAAGCAATTTTAGCTACGCTTGCTATTCTTGTTTGGCATTGGTTCTTTGTAATCTTCCATCCTCATGAATATCCAATGAGTTTAACATGGATTGATGGTAAGATGACACTGCACACTTACCGGCATCATCACGAAAACCATTTCCGCAGAGTCGTACTCGAATGGAAAGAATATAAAGCTGAAAAACGTGATCTTAAAAAAGTGAGCAATTCTACATTATTATTCACATCTACATTAGAAAAGAATGGATTGGATCCGGATAAAATTATAGATATGGAACTTGAAAATGATCCCGAATTAAGGGAGTGGTTATATAATAAACTAAATCCGGTAAATAATAACGAAGAGAATGTAAAAGACAATATCAAATAAAAGAGACATTATTGCCTTTTAATACCAATAAAACTATTTTAGAATAAGATTAAAACATGCTTTATTAAGTTAATTAGTTCATTCATTTACATAGGAGATATTAAAATGCTGAAAAGGTTTTTTATAGTAATATCACTTGTAGTATTTGCTTACTTGGTAATGCCTACTGATTTATCTGCTCAGCAGTACGGCTTCGAAGGAACACAAGTATGTGGTACTTGCCACAAAACTGAAAAACAAGGTCAACAATTAAAAATATGGTCCGAAAGTAAACATGCTAGTGCTTACAAAACTTTAATGACAGAAGCAGCAGATAAAATTGCTAAAGAAAAAGGACTTGCAAAAAAAGCTGTTGAATCACCTGAATGTTTGAAATGCCATGCATCAGGTCACGATGTGGCTGATGCTAAATTGATCGGTGCAAAATTTAAGGTTGAAGATGGTGTTCAGTGCGAAACATGCCATGGTGCCGGTTCAGCTTATAAATCTTTAAAAGTAATGAAGGTTCGTGAAGATGCTATAAAGAATGGATTAATTGTATGGAAAGATAAAGCTGAAATTGAAAGCAAATGTAAAACTTGCCATAATGAACAAAGCCCGACCTTTAAGGAATTCAAGTTCGAAGAAATGTGGGCAAAAATAGCTCATCCGGTTCCGAAAGGATAATTTAATGAAGGTTTAAAATGAAAAAGTTTTTCTGCTTACTAACGTTTCTTTTTCTACCGTTAATGATTTCTGCACAGAATATTAACGGTAGTATTTCTTCATCTTTATATTCATTTGAAAGATTCAACTCAACAGAAATTTCCGAAACCTTTATCAGATCTTACTCCGGTTTAAATCTAAATTTCAATTATGATAATATTTCGGTTAGAACGAGAGTTAATCTTGAGACTAATCTTGGAAAATCTTTAGATGATGATCCGCGTTTAAGATTTTATAATCTCTATTTCGAAGCGAGAAATATTTTTGATCTTGTTACATTAAAAGTTGGCAGACAACCCCTCTTCACCCCGATAGCCGGCGGTTTATACGACGGCGTTAATCTAAAGTTTAAATATTCTGATTACGCTCTAACCGGTTTTTACGGAGGTAACGTTCCGGCTTATCAAAAATTAGAATTTACAGATGATCTTGGTAATGATTATGTCCTTGGCGGAAAGTTTGAAACTACTGCATTGGAAGATTTCCGTTTTGCGGTTAGTTACATCGATAAGAATTTCAAATCTGTTGATTATAATACTCTACGGCTCGATGAAGAATTAGACCCGATCACTGCTTTGATTCAGACAAAATCGAACCAGTATAAGTTCTTATCCGGTGAAGTACAATATAGTTATGATAACATTGTTGATGTTAATACAAGATATGAATTTGATGTTAATTACAAAGAGACTTCAAAAATAGAATTTGATACAAGAGTTAATGCAACCGAAGATTTAGGCATCTCGGGTTATTATAATTATAGAGCACCAAAGATCAGGTATAATTCAATTTTCTCTGTTTTCGATTACGGAACAACACAAGAGATTGAAGGCGGTATTGATTACAAAGTTGCCGGTTGTGCAACATTGATTGGAAAATTCGGTTACGTAAGTTATAAAGATGAAAGCTCAACCCGTTTTACAATAGGTGCCAATACAAGCTACGGAAGCATTACTTACCGCAAAAATCTTGGTTATGCCGGTGAGTTAGATGCTGTATCTCTATTTGCTGCCCGTTCTTATTTTGATGGTCTCATCACACCATCAGTAGGCATTGCATTTACTAGTTACAAACTATCTAAAGATACCGAACAGAATAATATTACTTCACTAATCGGCGGCTGTAATGTTCGTCCTTCTAGAACTCTTTCATTTGATCTACAAGGACAATATTTCAACAACAAGATTTACCAAAATGATTTTAGAATTTTGTTCAAAGTAAATTACTTGTTCAATACTAATCTTTAAAAAATTATGAAAATAAAATATCTCTATTCATTGCTTTCACTTGTAGTTGTTACATTGCTAACAATTGCTGCTATTGATTCAAACAACGTAGAACCAGAAAGAACTAACAAAGACATAATTAAATTTTCTCACTCGCTTCACAAAGAAGTAACAGACTGCGCTTCTTGTCATACATCCGTTCCGGAAAGTGCATCCCTAAACGATAGACTTTTACCGGAGAAATCGGTTTGTGCAACTTGCCATGATGTTGAAGATACGGAGAATTGCAACTCTTGCCATTACGAGGACGTAAATGAACCATTGATCCAGAAAAAATCTGAATTGATTTTTAACCATAAGCTGCATTTTACCGACAACAAAACTGAGTGTGAATCATGCCATAAAGGTCTTGCAAATGTTAACTACGCATTTGAATCACCAACAGTAAATCCTCCAATGAATAATTGTTATTCATGCCATAATGGAAGCTCTGTAGCAGCAAATGATTGCGAAACATGTCATATCTCAACGGCTAATTTAATTCCGGTTGATCACCGGCAAGTTGGATTTCTTAAAGCACACAAATTCAATGCAGAAGCAATGAACGCAGAATGCGAAATGTGTCACGATAATAACTTTTGCGAATCGTGTCACGTTTCTACTACAATGCTAACCGAAACCAACAGCGACCGTGATTTTTATACACCCTATTCCCCACACAAATTTACCGATAACAATAAGCAGCAAAACGTTACGCGTGTTCATGATCTTAATTATCGTTTTACTCATGGTATAGATTTGAAAGGAAAAACTGCTGAATGCCAGACTTGTCATCAAACAGAAACATTCTGTGCTGAATGCCATGATTCGCAAGGCGGGGATTTTGCTTTAGAGGGGATGGTTCCGGCTTCGCACAAAGCACTTGATTTTGTAACAATAGGTGTAGGAACCGGCGGCGGTCAACATGCTTTATTAGCAAAACGGGATATAGAAAGATGTGCATCTTGCCATGATGTTCAAGGTGCAGATGCAAATTGCATTCTTTGCCACGTTGATAACGATGGAATTAAAGGGACTAATCCTAAAACACACGCAAGAAGTTTTATGAGTTCCGAAGATGATGGCGATTGGCATTACGACCAAAACTCTGTTTGTTATTCGTGCCATACAGATGCCAATGCCAAACCAAATGGAGTAAAAGGAATTGGTTTCTGTGGTTATTGTCATAACATGTAAACTCAAATACCCAGGTATATTATGAAATACACAAAATTTTATTTGATATTTCTTTTTATAGTCGGATTATTAATCTCAGCGTGCAGTGACATACAAGATGAAGTGGCTCCGTCTGAAACTGTTAGTGTACATGGAATTGGTGTATTGGTAAAAAGCTCCCCTTCTTTTCACGGCAGACAACTTGTGAATAATAGTATGGATGATTGTAAAAGATGTCACGCATCGGATTATTCAGGAGGAACAGCTAAAGTAAGCTGCGGTTCTAATTCATGTCACCCGGCAATCTTTGTTCACACAGATCAAATAATGAATCCAAACTCAGATCAATTCCATGGCAATTTTATCAAAGAAGATAATTGGAATTTGAGCCAATGTACACCTTGCCATGGTGATAGTTATAATGGTGGAATAGTTAGCCCTACTTGCAACGAATGCCATACTAATGATGGTGGCCCCGAAGCTTGTAATACATGCCATGGTGATTTTGCTGATCCAACTAGAACCTCGCCTCCACGTGCTTTGAATAATGCAGTTGAAACAACCGATCCTGGAGTAGGTGCTCACATTGTACATCTTTCAGGAATTACAATCGCACAAAATGTTCAGTGTATTGAATGCCATATTCCTCCAAGTTACTTTGGTTCTAATGGACATATTGATGATTCACCACGTGCCGAAGTTACCTTTGGAAGTTTTAGTTCAAGAGGCATTGGTGAACCGCTTTATAACACTACAAACTACAAATGTAATAACACATATTGCCATGGTAGCTTTGCATTCAGCGCAGCAAATTCGTTATACTCTTTTGCATATACTGCTGAACGTATTGAAGGAAACAATTACAACCCGGTTTGGAATAAAGTTGATGGTACTGAAGGTGCATGCGGTACATGCCATGGGTTGCCTCCTACCGGGCATATGGAAGCTGAATTAAAATCTTGTGCAACTTGCCATATAGGTGTTGTTAATAACCGCGGCGAAATTATTGATAAAACAAAACATATTAATGGGGTTATTGACGTCTTTGAAGATTAATTGAAAAATTAAAACCGCTCGTCACGAGCGGTTTTTTTTAAAATCTAATGAAACAGATTGCCCTCTTGAAACATAATGAACATAAATGACAATTTAAAAGATCATATACTTGATTCGATTGCAGAAGGCGTTTTTACTGTTGACAAAAACTTCAGGATAAACTTTTTTAACAAAGCTGCAGAAAATATAACCGGACATAACCGTGAGGAAGTGACTGGAAAATTCTGTAAACATATTTTCAGATCGGAATTTTGCTTTTATGATTGCCCGATAGCTACCGTTTTACAAGCCAACAAAAATCTGCTTGATTTCGAATCTACAATTCATACAAAGGACGGTACATCGAGGCCCATTAAATTAAATGCAGCAGTTTTATACAATGAAAAAAAGGAACCTACCGGCGGTATCGTAACATTTCGTGATATTAGTGAATTAGCAGCAATTAAAAAAAGTCTGCATAAAGAAACCCAATTCCAGGGAATGATCGGGCAAAGTAAACAAATGCTTGGTATTTATGAATTAATTCAAGAGATCGCAGATTCAAACGCACCGGTCTTAATTCAAGGTGAATCGGGTACCGGCAAAGAATTGATTGCAAACGCAATTCAAAAAATCAGTTCAAGAAAAAATAATCCGTATATAAAAATTAATTGTTCGGTCCTTCCTTCAAATCTACTCGCAAGTGAATTATTTGGACACGTGAAGGGTGCATTTCCCGATGCAATAAAAGATAGAGCCGGAAGATTTGAACTTGCCGATAAAGGGACATTATTCCTTGACGAAGTTGCAGAAATGCCCTTACAGATGCAGATACAATTATTACGGGTTTTACAAGAAGGAACATACGAAAGAGTTGGCGAATCGATCACACGTTATTCCAATGTAAGAATAATAGCGGCAACAAATATTAATATTGATGAGGCACTTAAAAATGGAAAATTCCGTGAAGACCTTTATTACAGACTAAATGTTATTCCTATTTATGTACCGCCTTTAAGAGAAAGACGGGAAGATATAATTCCCCTCATCCAACACTTTCTTACCAAATTCTCTTTGTTCTATAAAAAGGATATCACCGAAATTGAAGAAAGTGCAATCGATTATTTGATCAATTACCCGTGGCCCGGGAATATCCGCGAATTAGAAAATGTACTTGAATATTCCTTTGTACGAACTACTAACAAAAACAGAATAGAATCATCTAAACTTCCAAATTCAATATTGAGCTTCAAACCACAGATTAAAGAAAATGATAACCTGAAAAATTTTCCCTCCGCATCGCAGTCCAAAACAGAAATGCTGATGTTGCTCGAAAAGCATAGATGGAATAAAAGTGCAGCAGCAAAAGAACTTGGCATCGGAAGAACTACTCTTTGGAGAAAGATCAAGCAACTCGGTATTGCTGTAGAATAACTGTTCCATCCATATCACAATAATGAAACAACTGAAACTCATTTTTTTAGTGAAATGCTAATTATTCATCATTTGTTTCATCTCCACTGTCTTATTGAAACAGATCGTTTCCGGTAAGGTCCTTTTTTACAATACAAACGAAACTTTTTTATGGCACTCGATTTGTCCTAATGGCTATCAAAACAAATATCGTTCGGACAAAACATGAAAAGCAAAAAAACTTTAATCCTTATTACACTCACACTATCCCTATTAATTCTTGTTAACTGCTCGGAGGATAAAAAAAGTAATCAAGAAAATCCTATAACACCGGTAAACAAAGAAATTGCATCTTGCGAAGGATGCCATACTAATTATGAGACCTTGAAACAAGTTTATACACCCGATCCACCGGATGATGGTGCAAGCCACGGCTGCGGCGGTGAAGCACCTCACTATGAACCATACGATAGAGTCTATTTAGGCGGCAATGGATATCAGGAATTTAAAAATGATATTCATGGAAAAATCCCTTGTGTATCTTGCCATAATGGTGTTGATAATACATCCGATAAAGATGCAGCCCATTCAAACAATTTCTTAGCTAAACCATCGTTAAGTGGATCTGAAAAGTGCGCTCCATGCCATACCGATATATATCTGCAAACTAAGAACAGTCTACACGAACAAGGTTGGGGACAAAAATCGATGGTAGCATTACGCGCCGGTATGCAAAATATACCATCGGGTTTCGATCAGCTGTCGGATCAGATGAAAGAAGGATATGATAAAAATTGTGCTAAGTGCCATGCAACTTGCGGTGATTGCCACATCAACAGACCAATAGCCGGTGGCGGAGGTTTACACAGCGGACATAAATTTATTAAAACTCCCGATATGAGAGATCATTGTGTCAACTGTCATTCAAGCCGCGGCGGACACGCATATTTTGGTCAAGCAACCGGAACAGAACCTGATATACATCTTACTAAAGTTGGATTCAATTGTTTATCGTGTCATACAAAAAATGAAATTCACGGCGACGGAAAAACTTATAATCAAAGATATAAGATGGAGCTTTTACCCAAATGCCAAAATTGCCATAGCGGTATAAATACATCTAATTCATACCACCAGGCACACTTAGATACCTTTAGCTGTAATACATGCCACTCACAAGACTATAATAATTGCGGTAGCTGTCATATTGGTAGTGTAGGTGCACGTATTGCTTCTTATCAAGGATTTAAAATTGGTATGAACCCGATTACTGATACCAAACCGTTTAAATATGCAGTATTAAGAAGATCATTAATGGCTCCGGATAGCTGGCAAGATTTCGGTATATCTGTGCTAACAAATTTTGATGTCCGTCCAACTTATAAATATGCTACGCCTCATAATATTCAAAAATGGACTTCTAGAACAGAAGTAGAGAACGGTAAACCATGTTACGATGCATGTCATATTATTAAAAACGAGGACGGTACATACAAGAACAAAGAACTTTATCTCTTTAACAGCGATCTCGAGTCATGGGAAACAAACGCATCTAAAAATGTAATTGTAGATGGAAAGTTACCATACAATTGGAATGTTAGATAAAAAATCAATTTACAACATCATGCAATAAGGAGTCATAATCATGAAACTACGCAACTTGTTTTACTTATTATTAATTCTTCCCTTTTTATTCATCAGTACGGCGTGCAGCAGTGACGATGAAAGTAATCCAACTAACCCAACGGTAAACGAAGCCCAGGTTCTTGCCGAATATTTAGAAGCTAATGGTGACTTTATAAACACAGCAGCCCCGGCAATAATTACAGCTCAAGATGTACGTGATATGCAATTAGCAAAGCCGGATAAAATTTACATTATCGATATCCGTTCAGCAACCGATTTCCAGAACAAAGGACATATCACCGGTGCAGTTAATGTAACATTAGGTAATATCGTTACACATGTTAAAGGTATTAACGCTACATCATACGAAAAAATTGTTGTTGCTTGTTATTCGGGTCAAACCGCCGGAATGGCTGTTACATTTTTAAGATTACTCGGTTATAGCAATGTTTACTCTTTGAAATGGGGAATGTCTTCATGGAATTCTTCAGCTTGCACTTCATGGAGTATGACTGCTGTAGGTAATAACTATACCGGATTTGAAACAACAGTAAATGCAAAACCAGCTGCCGGAAGTTTACCAACAATCAACACCGGAAAAACTACCGGGCAAGAAATTTTGGAAGCAAGAATTAACCAGATTTTAGCTTCTGCCGATCCGTTTGGAGAAATTAAAATTGCATGGGGAACTGTAACCAGTAACTTATCAAATTATTTTATCCTTAATTACTGGCCGGAAAATCACTACGGCTTAGGTCATCTTCCGGGTGCTGTTCAATATACACCTAAAGCTGATCTAAAACTTTCTACCAATTTAAAAACATTACCAACAAATAAAACGATCGTTCTCTATTGCTATACCGGTCAAACATCATCGCAAGTTGTTTCTGTTTTAAAACTATTAGGTTACGATATAAAATCTTTATTATACGGAGTTAATGTTATGAATTATGATTGGATGGGAACAAACGGGTTAACACAATGGAAACAAACTGAAGTAAAAGAATTCCCGGTTGTTACCGGTCAATAAAATGTAATTTGAGGGAACCCCTTGTATTAAGCGGTTCCCTTTTATAAATTTATAATAAAATTACAGAGTTTATAATGAGTGAGATGTTAGGCAACCAATATTTTATGGCTAGGAATTATCCCGCTGCTCAAAAAGAACTTGAAGAAGTACATTTTAATGATCCTTCGAACAAATCTATAATTAAAAAACTTATCATTTGTTATACACAAACCGGGAAAGTTAAAGAAGCTATTAATCTTTTCAATAAATTGATTAATGAAGACATTGATTTTATTATTGATACACATCCGCAGTTAGATGACTGCCCTTGCCCTGAATTAATTGAAAAAATTGAATCAAGAGGCGACGTTGTAGAAAAATCGTGCGATTACTATTTAGTACTTGGAATTGTGTGGCTCTATTGCGATATCAAAAAATCATATGACTATTTCAAGATCTCAAAAGAGATGGATCCGGAAAACAAACAAATCGATATGGCTTTAGAGATAATTGAAAATCATCTCCACTATCAAAATTGATGCTGCGCAGTTATTGAAATTTCAATCCCATCTTTAAGAAAGAAGACATTTTATCTACCAATATTGGTAAATTATATCGAACCTGAATTTTTTATCAATCTATTCGAATAATTTTCTTAGAAATCCTTAATTTTTTACCGAATTTCAAAGCGTTTTTCTTTGTTTAATTTCATAACTTTGCCCCCTAAAATATTATTGATGGCATAGAATTAGTGAATAAACCCTAAAAACAATATTATGATTTCAACACTGACATCTTTAAACCTAATAATTCCATTTTTGTATTTAATAACCTTCTCTGCTTATTTAATCGATTTTTTCTATGAAAACAGAATACTTATAAATTCAAAAAGAATATTCCTATTTATAACATTATTCATTCACATATTTTATTTACTTCTAAGAACAATCGAATTTGATCATCCTCCTATCACAAATAAATTTGAAATCTTTTCCGTATTGGCGTTTAGCGTAAGTTTTTCATATTTCATTCTTGAATTATTAACAGACATACGACGTACCGGAACTTTTATAATATTTTTCTCATTACTATTTCAAGCTGCCTCTTCCCTATTCATCGTTAACGATTATGTTGTCCCCGAAGTATTACGCAACCGTTTATTAGGATTACATGTTATTAGCGCTCTTTTAGGATATTCCGGAATTACAATATCCGCTGTTTATGGATTACTTTTTCTGTTACTTTATAAGAATCTGAAAGCTAATCGTTTTGGATTATTGTTTAACAGAATGCCAAGTTTAGAAACTCTAGAAAAACTAAGTTTTAATTCACTAATGATTGGTTTTGTTTTACTTACGATTGCGATTATCATTGGTATTATTTGGCTGCCGACTGCATTCCCGGATTTCCGTTACAGCGATCCAAAATTGATAGGGACAATAATAATCTGGATTGTTTATGGCGCCGGTATCGCAAGCAAATTTGCTGCTAATCTCTATGGACGTAAAGTAATTCTCTTTTCCTTATTCGGTTTTGTGTTGACGATGCTATCTTTAATTTTAACAAGCACACTAGCAAATACATTTCATTCATTTTATTGATAATGGATGACCGGCAGTAGTTGATATGAATTTAATAGGTATAAGTATAAACCATAAAACGGCTCCCATAGAAATCAGGGAAGCTCTGCATCTTAACCGCGATGAGATTATCCAGCTTATTGGTAAACTTAAAGAAGATACATTCTCAGAGGGTGTAGTAATATCTACTTGCAACAGAACTGAAATTTTTGTCTTTCCTAAATATTATAGTCTCAATATTGATACGGCGGTTAATACTCTATTAAATCTCAAACCGGTTGCCGGTATTAAAAAAGAATATTTCAACAAGTTTTTTTCGTGCGGCGCCGTTAAACATTTGTTTACTGTTTCATCCGGCATTGATTCTCTAATAGTCGGTGATAGTCAAATTCTCGGTCAAGTTAAAGAAGCATTTGAAATCTCAGAAGACTTAAATTTTACCGGCACTATCTCCAAAAGAATTTTTGATCATTCGGTAAAAGTTGGCAAACGTGCTATAAAGGAAACTGCTATTGGTGAAGGAGCTGTTACCGTTAGTTATGCAGCAGTCCAGGTAGTTGAAAAGATTTTTGCTAATCTTGAAAAAAAATCTGCATTAGTTATCGGTGCCGGTGAAACTGCTGAACTTGCGGCAATTCATTTACACGATAAAGGCGTAGGGAAAATTACAATCACTAATAGAACACAATCCAAAGCAGAATCTTTGGCAGAAAAAGTAAACGGCGCTGTAATCCCCTTCACACACTTCAAAGAGTATATTCACAATTTTGATATAATTATCAGTGCTACAAGTGCTAATGAAACAATTCTCGGTTTTGAAGATATTCGCAACGAGATGAAAAAAAGAAAGGGCAACCCGTTGGTCATTATGGATATTGCGGTCCCACGCGATTTTGACCCCGAAGTAAAAAAACTAGACAATGTTTTTTATCATGATATGGATTCACTGAAAATTATAGTTGATCAAAATATCCAAAAACGGAAGAGTGAAATACCAAAAGTGGAAGAAATTATTTTAGAAGAACTTGTTAATTTTTTCAGCTGGTATAATACACTGGAAGTAGTACCTACTATTAAATCGATCCGTGAATTTTTTGATGAAATCAGGAACGATGAATTAGAAAAAATCAAACACAAAATAAAAGATGAAGATTTTTCTAAAATTGAAGATATGACAAGAAGAATGATTGGCAGATTACTTCACAACCCGACAGTTAAGTTACGGGAGTTAGCAGAAAGCGGTAATAATATTCAAGACATTACAACAAATACAATCATTCTAAAAGAATTGTTTGGTCTTGATAAAGAAAGAAACAACGGCAGCGATAAGGATATGAATGATGAAAAATAAACTTATAATCGGGTCTCGCGGCAGCGAACTTGCACTCTGGCAGTCGAACTTCATAAAGAAAGAATTGGAAAGAAGGAATAAAAATCTTTCTGTTGAAATAAAAATCATCAATACAAAGGGTGATAAAATTCTCGATACTTCTCTTTCAAAGATCGGTGATAAAGGTTTATTCACTAAAGAACTTGAGAATGAACTATTAAATGGTACAATTGATATTGCGGTTCACAGCTTAAAAGATTTACAAACCGAGCTGCCGAAAGGATTAGTTCTTGTGGCAGTTACAAAACGTCACAAAGTAGAAGATGTTTTGATAGCGCGTAAAAAAGGAACAACAATAAAAACTTTGCGTGAAGGAGCTGTTGTAGCAACCGGTTCGTTGAGAAGGAGTTCGCAATTGCTTCATCACAGACCCGATATAAAAACCGAGGAACTCCGCGGCAATGTTCCGACGAGAATTAAAAAATTTCTTGAATCAAATTGGGATGCAATAATACTTGCGCGTGCCGGTGTTGAACGGTTGAAACTGAACAAATATATTTCTTCAATCATTGGTGTTGATGAAATGTTACCGGCAGTTGGTCAAGGTGCGCTTGGTATTGAAGTACATAAAGACAATTCCCTTGCGCTAAAAGCTGTTAAAAAAATTCATGATGAAAAAACCTTTTTAGCAATAACAGCGGAAAGATCACTTCTAAAATCGCTAGAAGGCGGCTGCCAGGTACCGATTGGTGCTTATGCACAAGTAAAACCAGGCGGATTATTCCTTGATGCAGTAGTAGGATCACTCGACGGCTCGGTAACATTCAGAAAAAAAATGAAAGGAAGCAAAAATAATCCTGAAAAATTAGGGCAGCAATTAGCTAAACAGTTATTGAAAGCTGGTGCTGATTTTGTACTGAATGATATTTATGAAAGGAAAAAATAATTGAATTTGTTAAGAGGTAAGAGAATATTAGTTACAAAATCTGCTGAAGATTGCGGCACTGTATTTAATAATTTAATAAATCAAGGTGTAGAATTAATCCACTTTCCTACGATAAAGATTATCCCAACTTATAATAAGCTCGACTTAAGTGATTTGATTGTTAACGCACATAATTTTGATTTTGTTGTATTTACCTCTGCTAATGCTGTAAATGTATTTTCTGAGTTGGTAACCGAGTACAAACCCGATCTTTCAAGGACTAAGGTAGCTGTCGTTGGAAAAGCAACTGCCGAGGCATGCAGAAGTCATGGAATTTATGTCCATTTAATCCCGGAAGAATTTAGTTCGAGGGGATTGATAAATAAATTTTCCGAAATGGAAATATCAAACAAAAAAATTCTTATACCCGGTTCATCGATCGCACGTGATGAATTACTCACCGGGTTAACAGAGCTTGGTAACGATGTGGTGAAATTACCGATTTATGATGTGAGCACTATCAGCATTGATGAAATAAGAAATGAGTTTAATTATATCAATGATAGGAAGCCCGATATTTATATTTTCACAAGTCCCTCATCATTTAATGGATTCATTAAAATAGTAAACGAACATAACTTGAATAATTATTTATCAAATAAATTGATATGCG
>DYJK01000104.1 GCA_020723165.1 Melioribacter roseus
CTCCTATACCACCCGAATGTGTAATTTTTTTATCCGTTACTAATGCAACCTGGCGTGTCAATTCAATATTTGGTCCGGTCAACATTCCATTTGTTGAGACATCTGTCACAATAATTCTTTCAGCTCCAATCGAAATTAAAAATTTTGCATAATCAATCGGCTGCAGATGCGTCCGCTGTTTCCTACCACGGGTAACAACTTCATCATTAATTACATCAATTGCTGCTACAACTTTATTAGGTGTAAATTCATCCAATATTTTAATAAACTCTCTCGGTTTCTCAAATGCTAATGTTCCGATTACTACACGTGCAACACCAAGATCGAAGGCTTCTTTTGCATCATCGTAAGTTCTAATACCACCACCTAATTCTACCGGAATAATAACAGATTCACAAATTTTTTTTATGATTTCAAAATTGGCTTTTGAATGTTCATGTGATGAATCAAAATCTACAACATGCAAGCACTTGGCATTCTCAGCGCGCCATATCATAGCCATCTCAACCGGGTCATTGCCAAACTCTGCACAATTTAATTCCGGTATTCCTTGCACAACCCGCACAGTCTTTCCATTTTGAATATCTATGGAAGGTATAACTAAAATTTTTGTCATCTTTAATAAATAATTTTTATTGAAAAGTTTTGATAAATATTTATTCTTAATTTTTACTAACTACATCCATTATTAAAGTAAGTAATTTTTAACTCTATAAAAATTATTTTTTTTGAAATGAGATACACTCGATGAGTAATAAACCTCTGTTTACATTTCTAAAATAACTATTTGCTTTGCAAAATTAAATTGGATCATTTTCTTATTTAATAATATGATCTGTCTTTTCATTTGTTGAATCAATTAAATCTTTGAGATTAGATTCTTGACTTTCCAGCCCCTATTAACCATATTTCGTCACGTATGATAAAGGATTTAACCTTTTCAGCTTCGGACGGAGAAAAATTACACATCACAACTCATGTATATGAGAATTTGTTTTTAGGTAATTCTATTATTTTTGTTCATGGTTTCAAGGGATTTAAAGATTGGGGATTTGGACCGTATTTAGCTGATTTTTTCGCAAAAAAAGGTTTTCATTCAATATTATTTAATTTTTCTCATAATGGAATCGGAAAAAATCCTACAGAATTTACTGAACTTGATAAATTTGCTGACAATACTTTTTCGAGGGAAGTAAGAGAATTATCCGAACTGGTAGAAGCGTTAAGAAATAATTTTTTCGATTTAGGCGCAAAAGGCAAAGTGGGTTTGGTGGGTCAGAGTAGAGGTGGTGCGGTTTCTATTTTAACTGCATCAAAAAGAAATGATATATCGGCTATTTCAGTTTGGGCATCAATTTCAAAACTGGATCGTTATTCTAAGAGACAAAAAGAGGAATGGCGCAAGAAAGGTAAATTTGAAGTTATGAATATGCGTACAAAACAAATAATGAAATTAAATTTATCGTTGCTGGAAGATATTGAACAAAACTCTAAAGATTCGTTAAATATTGAAAAAGCGGTTAAAAATTTAAATGCGCCTTTTTTAATTGCACACGGTGACCAGGACCTTGCTGTTCCGATAAGCGAGGGCGAACAATTGTATCAATGGGCTGATAAATCACGTACTGAATTATATAAATTGTATGGTACCGGTCACACTTTTGATATTGTTCACCCGTTCAAAGATTCAAATCCAAAATTTGAGAGATTATTACAAAAAACATGTGATTTTTTTACAAGTAAACTAAATTAAATAATGAGGGAATTATGCTGATTAAAGAAAATGCAAAATCTAATACTCTGATAGAGATTCTTTCTAAAGTTAGAAACTCGCAAATATTTTGGATAGTTACTTTTTCATTTCTAACATTTCTAGGTGCCCAAGTTACGGTTCCAACGCAACCGGTGCCATTTACACTTCAAACGATGATTGTTTTGTTATCGGGTGCATTTCTTGGTGCAAGAAATGGGGCATTGGCTCAAATTACTTATTTATTGGCGGGTAGTTTAGGACTACCGATCTTTGCGGAATTCGGTTTCGGATTTGCAAAACTCTTTGGTCCAACCGGCGGTTATTTATTAGCTTTTCCAATAGCAGCTTTTATTACCGGTCTGATTATTGAAAATAAAAGATCAACTCTCAGAATTGCAGCAGCGATGATATTTGGTTCACTGGTTATTTTATTGTCAGGTTCTTTATTCCTTTCACTTTTTATGAACGGTGATTTTAAGAATGCGTTATTCTCCGGTGCAATAATTTTTTCTGTATGGGATGTAATTAAAATTTCAGCTTCGATAAGTATTTATAAAGCTTTCTCAAAAAAATATCCCCAACTGCCATAACGAAAAGAACTATTAATGACAACCAAAAACCTTTTATTCATCGTTGTTTTCTTTCTTGCGTTCGGATTTTTGTTCTATAATCTTCGTAAAATTATTTCCTACATCAAACTTGGGCAGAAAGAGAACCGGTTTGATAATATTCCTGAACGAATAAAAAATGTTTTGCAGATTGCTTTTGGACAGACAAAATTATTACGGGATCCAATTGCCGGTTCTATCCATTTTTTGATTTTCTGGGGTTTTATGCTTTTTCTCTTTGCTGTTGTTGAAGCGATAATCCAGGGATTTTATTCTCCATTCAGTCTTGAATTTTTAGGACCAATATTTTCATTAATTACTTTTACCCAGGATATTTTCGGTTTATTTTTAATCGTTGCTGTTGTTTGGGCTCTGTACAGAAGATTTATCCAAAAGGTTAAAAGACTTGATGTTGGTAAGGAAGGAAATTTTGATGCTGCGTTGATTTTATTGATGATTTTGGGCGTTGTAATTTCGATGTTCGGACAAAACATTGCACATGTTGCCAATAATAATTTTGTTCTGAATGATTATGAGATAAGACCCATATCAGCAAATTTAAGTTCTATTTTATTTTCCGGCCCCGAAGAATTAACCACGATCATTTATGAAATCTTTTGGTGGATGCACATAATAATAGTTTTTGCGTTCATGAATTTTCTTCCTTACTCTAAACACTTTCATGTTATTACATCCATTCCAAATGTTTACTTTTCCAAGACTGGCAGCAATAAATATTCTATTAAAAAGATTAATCTAGAGGATGAGAATATTAGCCAATACGGTGCCGCAGATATTGAACATTTTACATGGAAACAAATTCTTGATGGTTTTGCGTGTACAGAGTGCGGAAGATGCACTGCTTCATGTCCGGCTGCGAATACCGGCAAAAAATTATCACCAAGAGATATCATTGTGCAAATTAGGCATCGTACAGAAGAAAAAGCACCATTGGTATTAGCAAAGACACCCGATGATAACGAGGTAATTCAAAAAACCTTGGTTCATAATTATATCTCCGATGAAGAACTTTGGGCTTGCACTACGTGTATGGCTTGTGTTTACGAATGCCCGGTTACTATTGAACATGTAGACTCAATTGTAGATATGCGTAGAAATCTTGTTTTAATGGAATCCCAATTCCCATCAGAATTAAACACTGTTTTCAAAAATATTGAGACAAATTTCACTCCATGGGCTTTCAATTGGCAAGATAGGGCTAACTGGGCTGAGGAGATGGGCATCAAAACGATGGCTGATGACCCGAAAGGCGAGATTTTGTTCTGGGTTGGGTGTGCCGGATCGTTCGATGCAAGGTATCAAAAAGTAACTAAAACAATTGCAAAATTGATGCAAATTGCTAATATTGACTTTAGAATCCTTGGAACAGAAGAAAAATGCAATGGTGATACTGCAAGAAGACTCGGTAATGAGTATCTTGCACAAACTTTAATGCAAGAAAATGTTGAAACGTTGAATAATTATGGAGTAAAAAAAATTGTTACTGGATGTCCGCACTGTTATAATTCATTGAAAAATGAATTTCCACAGTTTGGCGGAAATTATGAAGTTCTTCATCATAGTGAATTAATTGAGCAGCTTCTCTTAGAAGGGAAGTTGAAAATCAGGAATAAGGAATTAAATTCTAAAGTTACCTATCATGATTCGTGTTATTTAGGCCGTTATAACGATATTTATGATTCGCCTCGCGATTCTTTGAAAAAAATAAATGGATTAGAATTAATTGAAATGGAAAGAAATAGAGATAAAGGATTTTGCTGTGGTGCCGGCGGAGGTAGGATGTTCTTAGAAGAAACCGAAGGAACAAGAATTAATATCAATAGGGCAGAGGAAGCGGTTAAAACAGAAGCAAATACAGTTGCTTCTGCATGCCCGTTTTGTATGACAATGATGAATGACGGATTAAAATCTTTAGAAAAAACTGATAATGTTACCGTAAAGGATATATCAGAAATTATACTCGAGAATGTAATTAGTAATTAACCAAGTATAACAATATCAAGGAGGTATTCATGCAAAAATATCATAACCTAATCGAGTTTGTAAAAACTCTGGAAGGTGATGTTGTAAAGTTTTATGAAAAAGGGCAGTCTGCTGCCGGTACACGTTTAAGAAAGGGTTTAAGCGAGCTTAAAAGATTAGCTCAAGAAATTCGTAATGAAGTTCAAGACGTAAAAGCCCAAAGAAAAGGCGAAAAAGGCAGTTAATATTTCTTTGATGCAAATTTAACAGCTGGATCAATTTATATTGATCCGGCTTTTTTTATATATGAAAAACAAAATTCTACTATTCGTACCGGTCGGTTTATTTCTATTAGTAAGTGGGGTCAATGATTTACACCGCGTAAATGCACACTCATCTGATACTACTGAAGTACAAAAAGTTACTTTAACTTTTGTGGGTGATTTAATGTGCCATACACCACAATTAGACTATGCAAGAATTGGTAGTGATAGTTTTGATTTCAAGCCGGTATTTAGGGAAGTAAAAAAATATTTATCGAATTCCGATCTAACATTTGGCAATCTTGAAACTGTTATTAGTAGTCCAAAATCCAAGTTTACCGGTTATCCTTTATTTAACTCTCCTACAGAACTTTTAGAAGCATTAAAAGATGCTGGCTTTGATATTTTATTTACATCCAACAATCATTCGCTCGATAGGGGAATAGAAGGGATCTTCAGCACAATTAATAATATCGAGGATTCTGGTATGAAAGCAGTTGGTACTTATAAATCCGAGACTGGTAGAGATTCTTTGGCTGTAATGAATATCAACGGATTCAAAATA
Organism: Melioribacter roseus; assembly: GCA_020723165.1. Lineage (GTDB taxonomy): Bacteria > Bacteroidota > Ignavibacteria > Ignavibacteriales > Melioribacteraceae > DYJK01. The sequence continues at coordinate 5,173 of DYJK01000104.1, forward strand.
GGAATACTGTCGTACACATATGGTCTTAATGGTAATTATTTGCCAAAGAAATATGCGCATGTTATTAACTTGATTGATTCGGCACAAATAAAATCAAGTCTTCACGAATTAGAAAAGCTGAATACAGACATAAATTTAGTTTATTTCCATTTTGGCGAGGAGTATTCTCAACAGCCATCGAAATTTCAGGAAGAACTTGTACAGAAAACATTTTCTTACGGTGCAGATATAATTATTGCAAGTCATCCCCATGTTATTCAACCGATACGTTATTATAAAAAACAAAAAAGTAATCTTGATATTGGGATAGTTGCCTACTCGTTGGGAAATTTTATTTCGAACCAGCGATGGCGTTATTCAGATGCCGGCGTAATTTTGAATATTGAATTATCTAAAAACATTCAGGATTCTGTTTGGGTAAGTAATACATCAATAATCCCAACATGGGTTTATAAAGGTAACACCGGCACTAAAAATGAATTTGTGATTGTTCCTTCCGATACTTTAATCCAAGGTATTCCGTCATATTTCTCACTCCCGGATAAAACAAAGTTATTACAAAGTTATAACGATGTATTATCGAAATACGAATTAAATAAATAATCTGATTGCATATCTTTATATTCAATTCAATTTCATATTTTTGCACATTACTTAATCACAACATAAATGAAAAATAAAGCATCGCTTTCTATAATATTTCTTACAATTTTTATTGATTTGATGGGGTTTGGAATTCTAATCCCTATTCTGCCTACCTTTGCAAGCAAAGACTTAGGGGTCTCCGATTTGGGGATTGGAGTGATTGTCGCAATTTTTTCTTTGATGCAGTTTTTTTTCAACCCGGTCTTAGGAAAAATTTCCGATCGATTTGGCAGACGCCCGATTATATTAATAACACAACTATTGACGGCAGTTTCATATATAATGTTCAGTTTTGCTGATTCATTTCTTATACTATTTTTATCCCGAATGCTTGCCGGTTTTGGTGGTAGTAATATTGGTGTTGCTCAAGCTTACATTGCCGATATTACAACTCGAGAAGAGAGATCAAAAGGGATGGGAATGATCGGCGCAGCATTCGGTTTGGGTTTCGTATTTGGTCCGATAATCGGTGCATTTTTATCAAAGTATGGATACCATGTTGCCGGGTTTGGAAGTGCAACATTTTCATTGTTAGCATTCTTCTTTACTTTGTTTATGTTACCAGAATCAAATCTTGAAAAAGAGTCGGATAAACAACTAAAATTTTCTTTTATCGACATAACTTATACTAAACAAGTATTAACTCATCCAAGTCTTGGTTTCTTGATTATACTTTTCTTCATAATAGTTTTTTCTATGGCAAATATTTATGGGACTTTTTCAATACTAGGTTACAAGTTTTATCATTTTAGTGATCAACAGAATGGAATATTGTTTGGAATTGCCGGTATTGTAGGTGCGATTATTCAAGGTGGGTTGATGAGAATTTTATCCAATAAGTTCAAAGATCGTACTTTAATTTTGTCCGGCTCATTATTAATGATGCTTGGTTTAGCCCTAATACCTTACGGAATAAATTTTTTCGGAGTATCAATAGTAATATCAATTTTTGCCGTAGGAACTGGTATTCTTCAACCTACAATTCCAAGTATGATCTCAAAATACTCACCGGAAAGTGAACAAGGTGCTATACTTGGAATCAACCAATCTTTTTCGGCTTTTGCTAGAGTTTTAGGACCATTGTGGGGTGGCTTCTCTTATGATTTTATTGGTTATCAATTTCCATTTTTAACCGGTGCTTTTTTTACATTTGTTACATTTCTATTATCATACTTTTTTTTGAAGAAGGAAAGGATAGTTCAAGTAGAACATGTTTAAAATTGATAAAATAAATATAAATAAAGCTCTTCTCTTGGCCCCGATGGAAGATGTAACTGATATAGCATTCAGAAAAATCTGTAAAGAGATGGGTGCTGATGTAGTTTATACGGAGTTTGTCAATTCTGATGGGCTAATTCGTTCGAACAAAAAAACTCAGAGAAAACTTGAAATTACAGATGAAGAAAGGCCGGTTGGAATACAAATTTACGGCGGTAATTTAGAACCAATGATTGAAGCTGCAAAAATTGCGGAAGAAAAGAATCCGGACCTGATTGATATTAATGCCGGGTGTTGGGTTAAGAAAATTGCAAATCGTGGGGCTGGTGCCGGGCTGCTTAAAGATCCTTGTTATATGGGAACTATGGTTGAAAGTATTGTAAAAGCTGTATCAATTCCAGTTACTGTTAAGACGAGGATTGGTTGGGATGAGAAAAATATAAATATACTCGAAGTTGCTAAGAGAGTAGAAGATGCCGGAGCTGCTTCGCTTACTATTCATTGCCGCACAAGAACTCAGGGTCATAGTGGTAGTCCAGATTGGACATGGATACCAAAAGTTAAAGAAATTGTGACAATACCGGTTGCTCTCAACGGCGGAGTGTTTAATGCCCAGGATGTCGTCGATGCATTTAATCAAACAAATGCTGATGCTGTTATGATAGCGCGTGGTGCTATTGGTAATCCATGGATTTTTTCTGAATCTAAAAATCTTTTGGGTAATAAAATAATTACCTCACCAACTTTACAAGAGAGGATAGAGGTAATACTGCGACACTTACGTTATTCGATTGAGAACAAAGATGTAAAAAGTGCAATCATTCCGTTTAGAAAATATTATTCAGGTTACTTAAAAGGTTTTTACAATGTTTCTAAAGTTAAACAAGAGCTTATGAAGCATACAGAGTATGCTCCGATTGAAGAAACGCTATATAAATTTATTGAGGAATACCGAAATCATGAAAAATTTCTGAAATCAGAACTACACATTGATATAAGGAGTGAAAATGGATATTAAAAATTTAATTAGAACTGTACCTGACTTCCCTAAAAAGGGGATAATGTTTAGAGATATTACAACACTCCTTAAAGATCCGGTTGGGTTTAATTATACATTGGAAGAACTGTATAAATTGGCTAAAAATAATAAAATAACCAAAGTAGTTGGGATTGAATCGCGTGGGTTTATTTTAGGAGCTGCACTAGCTGTTAAGTTAGGTGTTGGATTCATACCGATTAGAAAACCGGGTAAATTACCGGCTGAAACAATATCGGAATCATATGAATTAGAATACGGTTCGGATTCAATTGAAATACATAAAGATGCATTAAATTCAAGTGATAAGATATTGCTCCATGATGATCTTTTAGCTACCGGTGGAACAATGCTGGCGGCATGTAAGCTTGTTGAAAAGCTTGGGGCAACAGTTGAACAAATTTCTTTTATTGTTGAACTAAGCTTTCTAAAAGGTAGAGAAAAACTTAAAGGTTACGCAGTGTATTCATTAATTGATTACGATTCTGAATAGGATTTTTGTAGAGATGTTCAGTGGAACAAATCAAAGTTCTTTTTTTATGGAAACGATGCAGTGCAGCGTTTCTACATTTTGAAGTCTTTTGCCGCAATAATTACTACGAACTCACCTTTAATAATTTTTTTGTTTAAGTCATTTAAAATTTCTGATGCGGTTCCACGCCAAACCTCTTCAAATTTTTTTGTTAATTCTCTTCCGATTGCAAGTTGCCTATTAGGCATAAATTCTTTCAACTCACTCAATAATTTTTCAATTCTATAAGTTGATTCATATAAAACTATAGTTCTCTCTATGTTGGAAAGTTCTAGAAGTTTTTTCTGCCGACCTTTTTTTTGTGGTAGAAAACCTTCAAATACAAATGAATCTGTTGGTAATCCGCTGATACTCAGCGCCAATGTAACAGCACTTGGGCCGGGTATCCCGATAATTTCGAAATCATTTTTAATAACGGCGTTGACTAATCTTGTCCCAGGATCAGAAATAGATGGAGTGCCGGCATCAGATACAAGTGCACATAACAAACCATTCCCTAATTTTTCAAGAATCTCTTCTATTTTTTTTGATTCATTTTGTGCATTAACAACAACAAATGGTTTTGTGACGGAGTAATGATCGAGTAAAATTTTTGTTACTCTTGTATCTTCACAAACAATGAAATCTACTAGCTTTAATATTTCAACTGCACGGAATGTAATATCGGAAAGGTTGCCTATCGGTGTTCCTACTACGTATAATTTACCGGTTGCATTCATAAAAAAGGGCTCCATATTGGAGCCCTAATTTAATGTTAATTGCTTATACTAATCAAAACATCCCGGATAATATTTATTCCGGTATCAACTTGTTCTTTGTTAATAACAAGAGGTGGTCTAAACCGAACCGTATTCACACCACATCCAAGCATTATCATTTTATTCTTGTATAATTCTGTCAGGAATTTTTTCCTGATCTCGGGATCCGGAAGATTGAACGAGCACATCAATCCAAGTCCGCGTGACTGGGAAACAAGTTTTGGAAAATCATTTTCAAGTTCTTGGATATGATTTAATAAATAGTCCCCAACTACTTTTGCATTCTCAACAAGATTTTCTTCTTCAATAATTTCAAGATTTCTTCTTGACCTAACCATATCAACAAGATTTCCACCCCACGTGGAATTAATACGGCTCGATTTATGAAAAACATTGTCTTCGACATCATCAATTCTATCTGTAACCATTATTCCGCACGTTTGAACTTTCTTCCCGAATGACATGATATCCGGTTGCACGTAATATTCGTGTGCCCACATTTTGCCGGTCATTCCAAGTCCGGTTTGAACTTCATCAAACATTAAAAGTATTTCGTTTTCATCTGCAATCTCACGGAGTTTTATAAAGAATTCTTTTCTAAAAAAGTTATCGCCGCCTTCACCTTGAATTGGTTCAATAATAATGAGTGTAATATCGTCAGGATTATTTTTTATAGCGGTGTAGATTTGATTAACAGCTTCGTTTTCAAGTTTAATGATGTCGTTCAAATTATCTTTAAGTGGAAATTTTATTTTTGGGTTTGTAATTCTTGGCCAACTGAATTTCGGGAAGTAAGCAATTTTAACCGGGTCGGTATTAGTCAAAGACATTGTGTAACCGGATCTTCCATGGAAAGCTTCTTTGAAATGAATTACTTGATGACCTTTTTCTTCTTTGAGGCCCTTCATAAAATTTTTCCTGACTTTCCAATCAAATGCAGTCTTTAAACCATTCTCAACGGCAAGTGTACCACCATCGACAAAAAAGAGATGCTTAAAATATACCGGTTTAGCTGTACGACAGAAAGTATCAACGAATTTAGCCATCTCAACAGAATAAATATCAGAATTGGATGGTTTGTTCATTGCCGCGAGTGCTAATTCTTCTTTGAATTCCTGGTTATTAATTTTCGGGTGGTTTAAACCTACCGGTGATGATGCGAAGAATGAAAAAAAGTCTAAATATTTATCACCGGTCTTTTCATCAACAATAGTCAGATCAAAACTTTTCTCTAAATCGAGGACTAAATCAAATCCATCGATCAGCATTGTTCTACGCAAAACCTCATGTACATTTTTTGCGGTAATTTCTTTTAATTGTTTTGTAATATCTTGTTCGAATTTTAAGTTAACCATAACGGTATCCTCCCTGGTAAAAGGTTATAAAATAATAATAGCGGAGGTTAAACAAGATTAAAATACTTGCTCGAAGCGTGAAGCGAGGTAGTTGCGCAGATTCTTTCTGCCGGTGATTCTATGGAAATCGATGAATTTCATATATCTTTAAAATTACATTACAAAAATATACATCTAACTTTATAACATCAAATGAATTAATGATTAATTGTAAAAATCTTTCTTTTACTTCGGAAAATTTTTTTAACTTGTCTCCAGATTTTAAAATAAATTTACATCACCGATGTCAATTAAATGAAAAGAATATTTCAGATACTTTTTATTATTACTCTTGTTCTTATACTGGTAAAGTGCGGTAAGGACGAATCAAGTGATTCTGGCTTATCGAATTTTTTTGTAATGGATAAGTCAAAATTAGCAGCAGAAATAACCGATCAAAATCTTGGCATTTCGTTTCAGCCGCCTAACGGCTGGGCATTTCAATCTGCTGAACTATCAAAGAAAATCGAATCACGGAATAAACTAAGTACCGGTGAATCTAAAAATTTTCAGTACCAACCGGTTTATTTATTTTTCAGCGATTCAACTTTTTCATTATTGAGCATTGGTGAAGTTAATTACCCAGATACTTCTATGACGGGTCAAATGAAAATAAATCTTTATAAAAATCTACTTAGTAACAAACTAAAAAAAGATAAATTGGCAATAGGCACTTTCAGAAAATCAAATACTACTTTTTTCCAGTTTAAGAGTGAAAAAGAGAACTTTATTAACTATAAAATAATTTTCCAAAATTTAAGCGGACAGATTTTACAATTCGACTGTACACTTACTAAACAAAATGCCGAACAAGAACTATATTTATTAAAATCCCTCCTTGGTTCAATATCACTTTTGAAAATTGAGAATAATTAATTCGAATTTGTATCTGCCGGTCTATTCTCGTTAATTTTACATAAGTAAAAAATTTATGAATTGTGGAGTTAATTTTTTTTCAAAATCTATATGTAATAACAAGAGGCAAAAATGGAATTTCTAACACAACTTGGAATAAAAGAGGAAAATTACGGTGCATCAACCGGGTTAAATTGGCTAAAGACAAAAGATCAAGGTGCAATTGAAGTTTTTTCACCGGTGGATGGAAAATTTATAGCGAAAGTTTATCAAGCTTCGGAGAAAGATTATGATGATGTTGTTGCAAAAGCACACGAAGCATTTAAATATTGGAGAACCGTACCGGCACCGAAACGTGGAGAAGTTGTGCGCCAAATCGGTAATAAATTACGTGAATACAAACACCCACTTGGTATGTTAGTTTCTTATGAGATGGGCAAATCTTTGCAAGAAGGAATGGGTGAAGTTCAGGAGATGATAGACATTTGTGATTTTGCTGTTGGCATATCGCGTCAATTGTATGGATTTACAATGATGAGTGAAAGAGAGAATCATAGAATGTATGATCAATATCATCCTCTTGGTGTTGTTGGAATAATTACAGCTTTCAATTTTCCGGTTGCGGTGTGGGCATGGAACTCTGCACTTGCTACTGTCTGCGGCGATTCAAACTTATGGAAACCATCTTCTAAAACTCCGTTGTGTGCAATTGCTGTTCAAAATATTCTTGCTGATATTATTAAAGAAAATAATTTACCGGAAGGATTGTTCTCATTAATTATTGGAAAAGGTTCTACCGTAGGTGAAAAGTTTTTGCATGATAAAAAGGTTCCGCTTGTTTCTATCACTGGCTCAACTGCCGTTGGCAAACGAGCTGCCGGAATTATTGCACAACGGTTTGGAAAAACAATTTTAGAACTCGGTGGAAACAATGCAATTATCATGACACCAAATGCTGATTTGCAGCTTGCAATTCCGGCGGTTGTATTCGGCTCCGTAGGCACTGCCGGACAAAGATGCACTACAACAAGAAGATTGATTGTTCACGAAGAAATTTATGATAAAGTGAAAGAATCTTTGCTTAAAGCATACAAGAGTCTGAAGATCGGAGATCCGCTCGATCAAAATAATCATGTTGGTCCGCTGATTGATAAAGGTGCTGTTGAAGAATTTAAGCATGCATTAAAACAAGTTGAGCAAGAAGGCGGAAAAATTATTTTTGGCGGTGATGTTCTATCCGGTAGCGGATATGAATCCGGCTGTTATGTTAAACCATCTATAGTGGAAGCAAAAAACAAATTTAAAATTGTTCAGGAAGAAACATTTGCACCTATTCTTTATTTAATTAAATACAACGGTGATGTTCAGAACGCAATTGATATTCAAAATGATGTTGTACAAGGTTTATCTTCTTCTATATTTACAAACAACATTAGAGAATCGGAGGCATTTCTTTCGCATTGGGGAAGTGATTGCGGAATTGCTAATGTAAATATTGGAACATCCGGTGCCGAAATAGGCGGTGCATTCGGTGGTGAAAAAGAAACCGGTGGTGGTCGTGAATCCGGTTCCGATGCGTGGAAACAATATATGCGCCGGCAAACCAATACAATAAATTTTGGAACTAAACTTCCGCTTGCGCAAGGAATTAAATTTGAGATATAAAAATGTAGGGGTCGAATATATTCGACCCAATTATTATGTTTGTATAAAATTTTGAAGGGTTAACTATGCGCTTCTGTTTAAACGTCGATCACATTGCAACATTAAGAAATGCACGCGGAGAAGTTTTACCTGATCCGGTTA
>DYJK01000105.1 GCA_020723165.1 Melioribacter roseus
GCATTCCATCTGCATACGATGCATGGGAGCGTGGAATAAAAACAAATCCAAATTCGTTTGTAATATATAGAGTGATTGCAAATTATGCTGTTGAAAATCGTCTGTTTGATAAAGCAATCGAAATATTGATGCGTGGGAAAATGTTTGCTGAAGATCCAATGATTTTCTCTCTCGATCTTGCAAATATCTATACTGCAAACATGCGCTTCGAAGATGCGGTTAAAGAATATTGCGGCATGTTGTTGAACCGTCCCGATCAAATTGGTGTGGCAAAATCAAGGATTTCTTCATTTATTGATAGAACTACTGCTCTGGATATTACAATTAAAACGATAAATAATTACATAGATGAATATAACCAGCCGGTATTATACGATTTGTTATCATACTGTTATACACGCGCTGGTGATTATGAAAATGGATTCGAATCGATTGTAAAATATGAAGAACTAATAAAATCAAACGGTAACGCATTATTTACTTTTGCTCAAGACGCATACAGAAACCGCCAATACTTGCCGGCTTCAAAAGGATACAAATATTTGATAGACAATTTTCCAAAATTATCGTTTATTCCAAATGCAAAAATTGCCTATGCCCGTACCTTAGAAGCAAGTGTTGATCAATCCGTAGTTGATACAAATAACTGGAAGCCGCTAAACCCCGTACTACAATACGAGCAATCACAATACAGTGATGTGATAAACGCTTATGATAGAATAGCGAAAGAATACCCGGGCAATGCAATTTATGCTGAAGCAATATACCGGATTGCAGAAATATCGATGAATCGATTAAACAATTTTCAAACAGCAGATAGTTTATACAGCATTATAAATGAAAAAGCCGACCAATCGGTTTATTCAATTCTTGCTTATTTATCACGCAGCATTATTGCCATTAAATCAGGCAACCTCAAAAAAGCTAAATCTTTTCTTGAGTTGGTTATTCAAAATAAAAGAAGTGAGCCTGGTAATCTTTCAGAAGCATATTACCATTTAGCACGGATAAATTTTTGGGAGGGCAATTTCACAAGTTCATTAACTGCCTTTAGAGAGGTAACAAAAAATTTGGGAACTGATTTTTCCAACGATGCAATAGAACTTTCTTCACTAATCAGTACGACAAAGAAGGACTCCTTAAATCTACTCCGCTACGCAAAAAGTGATTTGCTTTTATTTCAAAATAAGCATAAAGAGGCGGCGATTGAATTCAAAACTTTAGCTGATAATCCTAACTTGTTTGTAATGAATGAGTTTGCAAATTATAAACTTTCTAATATATTTATCAGTGAAGATAAATTTTATGAGGCAATATCGATATTGGATACTTTAGCAGAGAAGTCTAAAACAGCGATTTTCGCTGATAAATCAACTTTTTTATTGGCAAACATCTATCAGTACGGTATTAAAGATATTAAAAAAGCAATCGATTATTACCAGAAAGTTCTTGAAAAATATCCTAACTCCTTATATTTTGACCGTGCACGTAGATCTTTAAACTTATTAACAACAAATAACGGCTGAAAATGAACGATACCAGAGAACCAAAAAGTGTTAAATGTTCTTTCTGCGGAAGAGATGGCAGTGAAGTTACCAGTATGGTTGCCGGACCCGACGTATATATTTGCGATATCTGTATTAAAACAAGCGTTGACATTCTTAAAAACAATGTAGCATCATTCAACAAAAAAGAAACATACAATGCTACACTAACTCCCGACCTAATTAAAAAGAGTTTAGATGAATATGTCATTGATCAAGAACTTGCTAAGAAAATTTTAGCCGTAGCAGTTTACAATCATTACAAAAGAATTAACGCAAGCTCTTCCCTTTTCGAAATGGACGAAGTGGAAATTGAAAAGAGCAATATTCTTTTGATTGGACCGACCGGTGTCGGGAAAACACTGCTTGCACAAACATTGGCAAGAATTCTTGATGTTCCTTTTGCAATTGCCGATGCAACAACATTAACAGAAGCCGGTTATGTGGGCGATGATGTGGAAACAGTACTTGTCCGCTTGCTTCAAGCCGCTGATTATAATCTCGATAAAGCACAGAAAGGAATTGTGTACATTGATGAAATTGATAAGATTGCACGCAAAAGTGAAAGCGTCTCGATAACACGCGATGTATCGGGTGAAGGTGTTCAGCAAGCATTGTTAAAAATTTTAGAAGGCACTGTTGCCGGTGTTCCTCCGCGCGGCGGCAGAAAGCATCCCGAACAAAGTTTGATCAATATTAACACGAAAAATGTTCTATTTGTATGCGGCGGCGCCTTTGAAGGAATTGAAAATGTTGTTGCCTCAAGAATAAATAGAAATACGATCGGCTTCGATACTGATCTTACCAGTAATGAAGATTTCGATAAAGATAATTTAGTTACACAAGTTCAGCCGGAAGATTTAGTTAAGTACGGCTTGATTCCCGAATTGGTAGGCAGACTTCCAATTTTAGCACCTCTTCATTCGCTTAATTCAAAGGCATTGAAGAACATCCTTACCGAACCGAAGAATGCCATTATAAAACAGTATAAAAAATTATTCATGATGGAAGGTGTAGAGCTTGAATTTGACCAGCCGGCATTTGAAGAGATTGTCCGTAAAGCAATGGAAAGAAAAACCGGCGCACGCGCTTTGCGTTCCATAGTAGAAGGAATTCTACTCGACATTATGTACGAACTGCCGACACAAGATAATGTTGATAAATGTTTGATAACACGCGAAGTTGTTACAAAGGGGGAAAAACCGCTCTACATAGAAAGCGATAGAAAAACTGCATAAATTATAATACATGAAAGTTCGTGAAATAATCGCTATGATTGAAAACGATGGATGGTATTTAGTAAGAACTAAAGGAAGTCATAGACAATACAAGCATCATACAAAAATCGGCAGAGTTACAATCGCTGGAAATCTAAATGATGATATTGCACCAGGTACATTAAATAGTATTTTAAAACAAGCATCATTAAAAGGGAAATTATAAAATATGCATCGTTTTTTAATTGTAATTGAAAAGACTGAAAATAATTATTCAGCCTATTCACCGGACTTACCGGGCTGTATTGCAACCGGATCAACAAAAGAAGTGGTTGAAAAAAACATCCACGAAGCAATACAAATGCACATTGAAGGGATGAGGGAAGACAATCTTCCAATACCTGAATCTAATTCCTATGCTGAATATATTGCTGTATAACTATCCTCCGTTAACATTCACCTCAAACCATTACAATACTGATAATAACAGTAGTGCTAAATAATAACACCAACAACAGCAGATATAAAATTCCAATTAAAAATGTTTTAAGTAATGTAGTTAATATTTTCTGTTGAAAAATCTTTTTCAGCATAAAGAAATTATATAAGGGAACAACAATAATTGTTATTAAAAGAAAAAAGATAGTCTTCTGCAGACCTAGTAAAAGCATGATCGAAAAGAGTAAAAACAAAAAACTGTGGGAATGAACTGATACAATGAAACCTTCAGTATAATATTCCATTTTTCTTTTGTACATAAGAAAAATTAAAAGTGCAAAACCCGGCATCAAAAGAAACATCATATAAGAGATATTTTTTATCAAAGAATGTATAAACTCCGATCTGCTGCTGTTTGATATTTTATATAGTTGGTTAAACATAAAGGTATTATAGGAAGTTCTTTCAATTTTACGTTCCGTTAACAACGAATCAAACTGTGCTTCATTTAACCGGGAAATTTCTCTTGTAGTAACTCCATTAAACGAAAAATTCAAACTAAATTTTTCTTTCGATACCCCATTTTTAAGATTTTCAGTTGACTTAGGTGTTAAAAGATTAAGTAAGAAGAAAAACAAAAAACTGATTAGAATGTATAACCTCAACGGCGTGAAATATTTTACTCTTTTTCCGTTATTATATTCTATGCTAAGTTTGCCTGGTGAAAAAATTAATGCTTTAAGTGTAATAAATATTTTCGAATCTAAATGAAATGTATGTTCGATAAATTCTTCAAAGAAATGTCTCAGTGGAATTTTTGTTTCGTGATTCTTTTGTCCGCAAACCGGGCAAAAGTTATCGGCATCTTTGAATTGATAATTACAATTTGAGCAAAAAGGTAATTTATTATGTGCCATTAATTCTCCAACTATCTAATTATAAAATACGATATTGAATTGAAAATCTCGAACAACCGAATTAACTTTGTTTTAACTTACGAACACAAAATGAAAAATTTAATAATAATTTTTTTATTAATAACCGGCATAGCAAGTTCAGCACAATCAAAACTCTTGATCTTTATGGATCTCAATCAAACAGATCATCTTAAGGCATACGGTGTTGCATTCAATGCTTTGCTCGAAGGAAAAACCGGCGATTGGCTTCTCAATTACCGGGGCGGTTCGTTTATGTTTGATTATTCGGACGGACTAGCATTAAAATGCCGGCTAAAAAATGTTTCTTTCCAACCATTAACAAATCAAGAAGCAGTAGAAATTTATTCATTCGTACAAAGCGAAGAACAAAACATGGATGTTGTACGGCTTGAAAAAGCACCTAAGATTGCTGTATATGTTCCCCCGGGGTTTCAACCGTGGGACGATGCCGTAATGCTTGCACTCAATTATGCCGAGGTTAAGTATGATAAAATTTGGGTTGAAGAAATTTTACGCGGTGATCTTGAAAAATATGACTGGCTTCATTCTCACCACGAGGACTTTACCGGGCAGTATGGAAAATTTTATGCTTCTTTCAGCAGCGCACCCTGGTATATTGAGCAACAAACTCTTTATGAAAACGAAGCAAAAAAATTAGGATTCAAAAAAGTTTCTGATATGGAAAAAGCAGTTGTTATGCAGATCAGAACCTATGTGGGTCAGGGCGGATTCATGTTTGCCATGTGTTCGGCTACTGATTCTTACGATATTGCTCTTGCAGCTCTTAACATTGATATCGTTGACAGAATGTATGATGGCGACCCGGCTGACCCTGATGCACAGAACAAATTGGATTTCACTCAAACTTTTGCGTTTGAAAATTTCAAGTTGGAAATGAATCCTCTTATTTACGAATACAGCGATGTTGATATTCAGCTTGCAGAAATCGGCGATCAAAGAAACAATTACTTCACTTTGTTTGATTTTTCTGCTAAGTACGATCCGGTGCCAACCATGCTTGTCCAGAATCATGTCAGCATAATTCCCGGATTTATGGGTCAAACCACAATGTTCAGGAAAAAGTTTATTAAAAACTCAGTTTACATTTTGGCTGAACGAGCTGGAACAGATCAAGTAAAATATATACACGGAAATTTTGGTAGAGGTACTTTTACATTTTACAGCGGACACGATCCTGAAGATTACCAGCATGCGGTCGGCGATTCGCCAACAGATTTAAGTTTATTTAAAAATTCGCCCGGTTATAGATTGATATTAAATAACATTCTATTCCCGGCAGCTAAAAAGAAAGAACAGAAGACCTAATTCTAGATACTGGACTCGCCTCGCTTCCCCATCACGCCTTCGGCTTACCGAGGCGGGCGCTGAGTCGGAGCGGGTACTAGATGCTAGATATTTAGTGGTAACTTTTTGAATCCTTCTAAAAAAATTATCATCTAACGAGGCGGTATGAAATATCTAAAATTCAAAAACAGTGATGAACAAGTTGCAATTGGCAAAATGGTCTGCGTTGGGCGTAACTATGCAGCACATGCAAAAGAACTTGGAAATGAAATCCCGGAATTTCCGATAATTTTTTTGAAACCGGCATCAAATGTAATTTACTCGGGTGACGCTGTTATTCATCCTTCATATTCAAATGAGCTTCATTACGAGTGTGAACTTGTTCTGTATATCGGTAATGATGTTAAAAATGCTAATGACAAGGAAGCAGAGAATGCAATTCAAGGTTTTACTGTTGGATTGGATATGACTTTGCGCGATCTTCAAAATGAATACCGAAAAAAGGGCGAGCCGTGGACTCTTGCAAAATGTTTTGATACTGCGGCTGTTCTAGGAGAAGTTGTTTTGAAAAAAGATTACAAATTAAACGGAACCGAAAAAATTTCTCTTTCTGTTAACGGCGCTACAAAGCAAAATTCATCTGTTGCCAATATGATTTTTCCCCCGGTTGAAATAGTAAAATATATTTCTGCAAGAATGATGCTTGAAAAAGGCGACTTGATATTTACCGGAACACCGGAAGGTGTTGGTAAAGTTGTTCCAGGTGATAAGATTGATGCTTTGATTGAAAATATTGGCAGTATAAAAACAAATATAATTTAACAATAAGACAATAGAACAATTAGGCAATATCAAAACAAAAAAAATGTTAAACATACATTAGAACATTGAGATGCTTTACTGCGCTCTACATAAAAAAGGAGTAATAAATGCCAATTTTGGAATATAAATGCAACGATTGCGGAAAAAAATTTGAGATACTTCACAAATCTTCGGCTAATTTAGAAGAAGTTATTTGTCCCGAATGCCAATCAAAGAACTATAAAAAATTATTATCATCATTCAGCGCATCGATAGGTAGTTCGTCAAGTTTTGAAAGCGGTTCATCGTGTTCTGATGGAAGCTGCGGTGTTCCATCCTATGGTGGAGGTTGTGCAAATGGGATGTGCGGAATAAACTAACTGCCTATCTTAAGAACTCCCTTCAAAAGTACGGTGCTTCTCATTTATTAAAAGTATAACCGGCACTGCGCACACTTTTTATATACTTCGGATCATTTGGATCGTGCTCAAAATATTTTCTTAAACGGACTATAAAATTATCAACAGTCCGGGTTTCAATTTCAGGGTTTGTATGCCATACATTTTCCAGCAACTCTTTACGGGAGACTATCTTTCCTTTGTTATCAATTAAATATTTCATAACCATTGCTTCACGCTGTGTTAAAACAAATTTTTTGGTTCCGCTGGTACATGTCAGGTTTTCAAAATTAATTCTGTTTTTCCCGAATTGGAAAACCGGTTCTACATCAGAAGAGGATTTATACCAATCTTTCCGTTTTAACATTCCTTTTACACGCAGCAAAAGTTCTTCAAGGTGAAACGGTTTCGTCATATAATCATCAGCACCAACTTCCAAACCTTTAATCTTATCTTCCGCTGATGTCCGGGCAGTCAGCATCAGGATCGGCATCTGCGGCGATTTTTCCCTTACCATGCTTGCTATTTCGTAACCGTTATAGTACGGCAGCATAACATCCAGTATGATCAAATCATAATCTTTTGAATTCAGCATTTCCAATGCTTCCTTCCCGTCTTTGGCCCAGTCAACCGAATAACCTTCGTCGCTAAGATTGAATTCTAATCCTACCGCAAGAGTCTCTTCATCTTCAACTAATAATAATTTTCTTCCTCTAAAAACGTTATTCTCCATCTGTCTCTACCATTATTTTTTCTTTTTTTGCAGTTCTTCTCAAAAGAGAATTTATATAAAACTTTTTCGATGTCATATAAATGGGAAGTTCGATAATAAAATTTGTTCCTTTTTCTTTCCCCTCGCTGTAAGCTGTAATTTTTCCCCCGTGTAATTTAATAATTTCCTTAACCCAGTATAAACCGAGCCCGGTTCCTTTCACATTCGGAATGTCTTTATTATCAATACGATTAAACTTCTGAAATATTTTATTATGATATTTTTGAGAAATACCGATCCCCTTATCACTAAACTCAATCATAAACTTCTTAGGATTACGTGCAAGCTTTACCGATATCTCTACCGGCTGCTTTGAATATTTAATTGCATTATCAGTCAAGTTATCAAAAACTATCTGCATAGCATCTTTATCAAGTACGCACTTACAAGATGCGCTGCCATTAATGTTAAGAGCATTTTTAGGAAGCTTGAACTGCTCAGCCGAATTTCTTACCAATTGAAGTACAATTTCATCGGTGTCATAAACATGGTAATCGTGCGCGATCCTCTTTTGTTCTAAACGCGAAATTTCTAAAATAGAATTGATAAGCTTATTCAAACGGTTTGCATCTTTCATCATTAACCTTAAAAAATCATTCCGTTTTTCCAGCGGCACCTCTTTCACATTTAATGTTTCCAAATAAAGCTGGATTGATGACAAGGGAGATTTTAGTTCATGCGTTATGTTAGCAATAAAATTATCGTACAGCTTTGTTAGTTTTATGTGAACGGTAAGATTTCTGAATATAAAGAACATGGCAACTGCAATTAGTACAATTAAAACAATACCTCCTACAAAGACGAAAACATTCGGGCTGTCCAAAGCAATTTGCGGTGAGAGTTTATCGCCTACTTGTTCAAAGATAATATAATTAGATACATACCAATAGATCCATAAACCGAGTAAACCCATCCATGCTATCTGTGCAAAAATAAATGCAAGGATAAGAAAAAGAAGTGAGTGGCTTTTTTTCATTTAATGTTACAATATATTGTTTTCTGCTCTATTAAGTATTCTTACCTACTCAAATATCAACGAATAAAATTAAATATCAAATTATCAAAAGAAAACTTTTACACTTTTTTTACAAACTGTAATCAGGAAAAACAACATTATTCAGCAGCGAAAAAAATCTTTCATTCAAGAAATGATATTCACTCAAAGAAATTATCATAGGGAGATTAACAAAATTAAGATGAAAATTTTGATGGTATACCCGGAAACACCTTCAACTTTCTGGAGTTTTAAGGATGCGTTGAAGTTTGTTTCAAAAAAATCCGCCGAGCCGCCTTTAGGAATAATTACTGTTGCTGCCATGCTTCCTAAGGAATGGGAAAAAAAGTTAATTGATTTAAATGTATCGCGATTGGAGGATAAAGATTTACTCTGGGCTGATTATGTTTTTTTGAGCGGTATGAATGTTCATATCAATTCCATTAGGGAAATAGTAAGACGATGTAATAAACTTGGAGTAAAAATTGTTGCCGGCGGTCCATTGTTTACTACACAATACCAGGATTTTTTAGGAATAGATCATTTCGTACTCAACGAAGCGGAGATTACACTTCCTTTATTCTTGGAAGACTTGCAGAACGGAACACCAAAATTTTTATATACGACTGAAAATTTTCCCGATATAACTCAAACACCTATTCCGTTGTGGGAATTGCTCGATATGAAAAAGTACGCTTCTCTCAGTCTGCAATACTCACGCGGATGCCCATACGATTGCGAGTTTTGTAGTATTACTATGCTCAACGGAAGAAAACCGCGGACAAAATTCAAAAAGCAATTCTTAAGTGAACTAAATCATCTTTATGATATCGGCTACCGGGGCAGTGTTTCGATAGTTGATGATAATTTTATCGGCAACAAAAGAAAATTGAAAGATGAAATTCTTCCGGCAATTATTAATTGGCAGAAAGAAAAAAAATATCCGTTCAGTTTTATCACGGAAGTTTCGATCAATCTTTCCGATGATGACGAGCTGATCAAATTAATGGTTGATGCTGCAATAGTAAGTATTTTTATTGGAATTGAAACACCTAACGACGATAGTCTGAACGAATGCGGCAAGACGCAAAATCTGCGCCGTAACCTTGTATCATCGGTAAAAAAATTACAGCAATATGGAATGATCGTTTCGGGGGGATTTATAATCGGTTTTGATAACGATCCACCCGATATATTTGAAAAGCAAATTAGCTTTATTCAGAGCAGCGGGATTGTAAATGCAATGGTTGGTCTGTTAAATGCACCGACCGGAACCCACTTATATAATCGTCTTAAAAAAGAGAACCGTCTTCTTGAAACCTTTAACGGCAATAATATGGACGGTACAACCAATATAATTCCAAAAATGAATTACCGTAACCTGATCAAAGGGTATTCGGAAATAATTCATACAATCTATTCGCCGCGTGAATACTATCGAAGGATAAAATCATTTTTGCACGAATATAATGTTCCATCGTGGAAATCTTCAATGCCTACTTTAACAGAAATAAAAGCTTTCTTCCGGCTTGTATGGATTATCGGTGTGCTGGAAAAAGGAAAGAGGTATTTCTGGCGTACTTTCATTTATAATTTATTCAAGCAGCCGAAAAAATTTTCACTTGCAATGACTCTCGCAGTTTACGGATATCATTACAGAAGAATTGCGGAGACAATCTGACATCCCCTTAAATTCCCCCTCCTTATTATGGAGGGGGAGATGAAGTGATTCTAATTATATGTAGTTAAAAACGAATACTCTTTTGCATACTCAAGCATTTGCTGTGTAAAATCTTCAGGGTATTCAACTTTTACATCAATAATTTTTTTACCTTCTTTTACCGGGACTAATTTAGGATTTATGAATCCGGCGTAAGGTGCAATATTTAATTTCTTGTATCGTTCTAAAACTTCTTTGTGAATTTCCTGATCTACAATCACTCCATAATTTTCAATAAAGTTCTTCCCGGCTTCGTAATCACCTTCCGATTTTATTCTCTGCATTTCAGCTAAAAGCTGGCCGAACAAGTTTCTAAGTTTCTGATAATCATTAATTACAAAATACGTTTTCCCATCCTTAACTTTTTTCTCTATTACGCTTGTCCCATTTGCGGGGTTTTCAGATTTTCCCTTTTCATAAACCCATTTAGAGACCGCTTGTCTATTACGCATGTGAGCTTGTTCAATATTATCACCGGGTTGGATACGTGCAAGCTGCGTCATCAATCCATTTCTAATGTAAGCATCATATTCCGTTTTGCCTACTTCAAGCGATGGCATTACACCGATATCAACTAACTTTTGATCCATTACGAAATAGAGTGCAACAAGATCGGCGCGTGCTTCTTCCAAAGTTGAGGCATAATTTTTCAATGTTTCGTTCGGTTGTCCAACACCCGGATTAAGCTGGCCCGATGCGTGGCCGATAACTTCGTGCATGTCTGTGTGCAGATCACTTCCTAATGCACCATATTCTTTAGCCCGGTCGATTTCTTCTTGTGAGTACGCAAACTCTTCCAGTACACCGCTCGTCTCTGCAGCTTTATTATATGAATGAACTATGTTACCAAGATTAACAGATTTTGATCCGTGTTCTTTTCTTATCCAATCTGCATTAGGAAGATTAATTCCAATTGGTGTAGAAGGAGAAGCATCGCCGGCTTCTGTTACAACGGTAATAACTTTAGCAGAAATGCCGGTAACATTTTTCTTTTTGTGTTCGGGCTTTATCGACGAGTTATCTTCGAACCATTGAGCATTATCGCTGATTGCTTTGATTCTCTTTGTTGCTTCCAAATCTTTGAATGAAACTATCGATTCATAATTTGCACGGTAGCTTAGCGGGTCGTTATATGTTTCAATAAAACCGTTAACAACATCAATCAAAGAAGAAGTATCTTTCACCCACTCTATGTTATATTCATCCCATTTTTTCAAATCCCCGGTTTGATAGTACTCAACAAGAAGTTTTAATGTTTTCTGCTGCTGTTCATTCTCCGCAACTTCAATAGCTTGATTGAGCCAGAAAACAATTTTTTCTATTGCACCGTTATACATACTTCTAATCTTCCAGGGTCTTTCAAAAATCTGTCCCTTTTCTTTTAACAGTTTTGAATTCAGACCGAAGGAAACCGGCTGCGGATCGTTTGGTTTAATAACACTTTTATAAAAATTTTCAACTTCTTTTTGTGTTACTCCTTCATAAAAATTAACCGCTGATGTCTTAACCAAATCCGCTTTTGGATCAAGATTAACTTTAACAGCATCAACTTTAGGATCAAAAAGTATTGGTTCTAATTTTTTTACCAAGTCGCTAACAGTTTCATCATTTTGAAGCGGTAATTCCAAATCATCGGAAGAACCAACGAGCATTGCAAAGTATTCTTTGGAAAATCCGGGCATTATTTTCCTTGACGAGTAATGATGATGGATTCCGTTTGAGAACCAAACACGTTTTGTGTACTCCATAAATTTTGCGAACTCGGGAGTATTCCTATCGCCATTATAAGTTTTTACAACCGCTTCCAAAGTTCTTCTAATGTAAAGATTGTGTTTGTAGTTTTGATCCCAAATTATATCTCTACCGGAAAGTGCCGCCTGGGTTAAAAAATAGCACAATAACTTTTGCTTTGTTGTCAGGTCATCAAATCCGGGAATTTGATAACGCTGGATTCTGAGATCTGCAAATTGTTCTGTTACATACTTGAAGTTATCTTCAGTTTGTTTCTGCTCGGTGCTGCATGACATAAACATGATTCCTATTGTGATTGTAATTAAAAGGTATTTAATTGTTTTCATAACACACCTTATTTTTTCAATTTGTTATTTTAGGGCTGTTAAAATAGGGTTTTTGTTAAACCCAAACAATGAAATCAATTTGCACTACTATTGTAGGTAGTTATGAACATTCAAATTATCGGGACAAAAAGTTGTAACGAAACTAAGAAAGCCGAACGATTCTTTAAGGAAAGAAGAATGCCTTTTCATTTCCGGGATTTAAATGAAAAAGGATTATCTAAAGGCGAATTCGAAAATATTACCCGTGTTGTTCCGCCCGATGACCTTTTAGATAGAGAAGGGAAACAATATAAAAAGAGAAATTTGCAGTATATGGTCTTCAACATCGAAGAAGAATTATTGAATGATCCCCTTTTGTTAAAAACACCAATCGTAAGAAATGGTAAAGAAGTTACTGTGGGCTATCAGCCGGATGTTTGGAAAAAATGGAACGAGTAAATATAAACCGCAATCTTTGAGATGTTATAAAGAGCGTGTTGCGTAACTTAAATTTTGTTTTTTCTTTGCGGTCTTTGCGCATTCTTTGCGACCTTGCGTGAAAATCTTTTAACCGCAGAGAAGTCGCAGAGTGCGCTGAGAGTTTTGCAACAGAACTTAAATAGCGTCTCTACCAAATTATATTTTTGCTTCTCAAATCGGCAATTAAAGTTTCATAATTTTTAAATTGAACGGCATCCCAGCCACATAATTTAGCGCCTTCTACATATTCAGAAATATCATCAATAAACAAATGTTCGTGCGGAGGTTTTTTGGTAAACCTCTCAACCGCTTTGTAGATTTCTTTTTCAGGTTTAACAGCACTAACTTTATGTGAAAGAAAAATTTTATCGAAATGGTTTAGAAAATCATAATGCCGGTAACCGAATTCCTCGTGAATCTCATTAGTGTTTGATAACAAACATAAAGTATATCTCTCTTTAAGCAGTGGAAGTAATTGCTGCACATGATCGGAAAGTGTAAAGATAGAAGAAAATATTCGGCAAAATTCATCCGCGGTAACCGAATGTTCAAGCCATTCAATCATAACGGAAAGAAATTTTTCCCTGGTTACTTTTCCTTTTTCAAATGAACGATGGAAATCGTAATTCTCCGTATAAAGTTTAGAAAACTTATT
>DYJK01000106.1 GCA_020723165.1 Melioribacter roseus
AATACAAAAATAATATCATACTTAAAGCAGCAACACAAAATGACCTTTATACCCATTCTGAGTCCTCGACTACAGTCGAGGGCGAAGAATCTCAATCTTGTTTTTATTACTCTGCTTATTTGTATGTGCAAAAAAATTGTATTAAAAATAATTATTTGTTTTAAAATAGACTGAGAAAAAATTTGTTCACAAACTAATGTTGTTCTGTTTATTACTTCTTTAATTCGGCACTGGCAAATTTACTGCAGTAAGTAGGAGATTCTTCGTCCCGACAAAGTCGGGACTCAGAATTATAAGTAACCCTTCAAAAACTTTCCGGTGTAAGATCCTTCATTCTTAGCAATTTTTTCTGGTGTTCCAACAGCAACAATTTCTCCGCCTCGTTCTCCGGCTTCTGGACCGAGATCGATCACATAATCCGCACATTTGATTACATCAAGATTATGTTCGATGATAACAACCGAGTTTTTGTTAGCAATCAACATTTGGAAGCAGCGTAATAATCTCGAAATATCATCGAAGTGAAGCCCGGTTGTCGGTTCGTCGAAAATAAAAAGTGTGTGCTGATTCTTTTTCTGCTGCGATAAATTATATGCAAGTTTAACACGCTGTGCTTCTCCGCCGGAAAGTGTTGTTGACGGCTGTCCAAGTTTTATGTAACCGAGTCCAACATCCGAAAGTACTTTTAGTATCGAAGAAATTTTATCATGATTAACAAAAAACTCAAGCGCTTCATCAACGGTCATGTTCAAAACGTCAACAATATTTTTCCCTTTGTATGTAATTTCTCTCACTTCTTTTTTGAAACGCGTTCCTTTGCAATCATCACACTCTAAATAAAGATCGGCAAGGAATTGCATTTCAATTTTTACATAACCCTCACCTTCGCAAGTATCGCATCTTCCGCCCGGAACGTTGAATGAAAAATAACCTGGTTTATAACCTCTAGATCTAGCTTGCGGTGTTGATGCATACAATTCGCGGATCAATTCGTAACCTTTAACATAGCTTATTGGATTGGACCTCGGAGATTTTCCAATAGGAGATTGGTCAACAATTTCTATTTGATCAATATACTTTGCACCTTCAATGGAATCGAACTTGCCCAGCTTAGGGGGATTTCCGCCATTCAGTTTTACCAATCCACCGTACAAAATATCATGAACAAGCGTACTCTTTCCGGAACCGCTGACACCGGTTACAACAACAAATTTTCGTAATGGGAATTCAACCGTAACATTTTTAAGGTTGTTCTCCCTTGCGCCGATAATTTTAATGGTCTCGGTTTTATGTATGTGTCTTGTATCGGGAATAGGAATTTTCAATTTGCCTGAAAGATATTTACCGGTAAGTGATTTTTCATTATTCATTATTTCTGAAATTGTTCCTTGAGCAATAATTTCTCCGCCGTGTATTCCAGCACGCGGACCCATATCATAGATCAAATCAGATTCTTGCATCATCTCGGGATCGTGTTCAACAACTAATACAGTATTACCGAGATCGCGTAATGATTTTAATATTTTTATCAAACGGGAATTATCGCGTGGATGCAGACCAATACTCGGTTCATCAAGAACATACAATGTGCCCATTAATGCAGAACCAAGAGATGTTGCAAGATTAATACGCTGTGTTTCACCGCCGGAAAGCGTGCTGCTTAAACGATCGAGGGTTAAATAACCCAGTCCAACATCATTTAGAAAAATTAATCTTTTTACGATTTCGTCATATATTCTTTGCCCAACTGCTTTTTCATACTCACTAAGTTTTACAGTTTTGAAAAACTCCAATGATTTTTCTATCGACATCTGAACTACATCATGAACCGACCTATCGGCAATCTTAACTTGAAGTGCTTCTCTTCTTAAACGCGAACCGCGGCAAGCCGAACAAGTTGTGTAACCTCTGTATTTACTCAGTAGAATTCTGATATGCATCTTATAAGTTTTTTCTTCGAGATGTTTAAAGAAACCGTTAATGCCGGCAAAGCCGCTGAATCCTTCCATGATAAGATTTTTTTGATTTTCGGTTAAATCCTTAAAAGGGATATTAAGCGGAACTCTTCCATTATTTGCACGGATAAGATCCCTCATATATTTGCTGAATTTTACGGTTCGCCAGGGTGCAATGGCTCCTTCGCTTAAACTTAGGTTTGGATTAGGTACAATAAGATCTGTTTCATAACCCATAGTTTTTCCGAAGCCCTGACAAACCGGGCAAGCGCCGAAAGGATTGTTGAATGAAAAAAATCTCGGTTCGGGTTCTTCGTAACGAATACCGCAGCATTCATAAAATTTTGTGAAATGTTTTATATCATTTGTGTCAGCATTAATTATGGTGAGTCGTCCTTCGCCTTCTTTGAAAGCGGCTTCAATTGAATCGGCAAGTGTTTCTCTAACTTTACCTTTTTTGATTTTAAAACGATCAAGAACAACTACTATATCCTTTTTAGATTTTGGGGTCTGGATTTTGGAATTGAGATCTGCCAGTTCCTTCTTTAAAAATATTCTAAAGAACCCTTTCTTTTTTAATAACTCTAATTCTTCTTGAACAGTTCTCCCTTCGTGTGCATGAATTGGAAAACCGAGGTAAAATTTATGTTCTTCATTTTGATCTTCGAGCCATCCTGAAATAGTTCCTACCGTATCCTTCTTTACAACTTTTCCGCAGCTAAAACAAATTGTTTTCCCGATACGTGCAAAGAGAAGACGAAGGTAATCATAAATTTCAGTGCTGGTGCCAACAGTTGATCTCGGATTTCTCGCACCGGTTCTTTGTTCTATAGCTACCGCCGGGGAAATTCCATAAATAAAGTCGACCTCCGGTTTGTTCATTCGTTCGAGAAATTGCCGTGCGTACGAAGATAAACTTTCAACATACCGGCGCTGTCCTTCTGCATAGATTGTATCGAATACGAGAGACGATTTTCCGCTTCCGCTTACACCGGTGAAAACAACAAGTTTATTTCTTGGTATTTCCAGGGAAATGTTTTTTAGGTTATGCTGGCGTGCACCGCGCACGATTATTTTATTATCGGGTATAATTTTATTATTCTTTGCCATATTTAGATTTTTAGTAAATCGTAAAAAGTAAATTACAAAATTGTATCAATACTTAAATGTTGTTTTAATTATTGAATCACGATAAAATCATAATTATATTAAATTCAAATAGAATACAAATTATATGGAGTTAATATGGAGTGGGAAATTATAGGTATTAATTTTTTGTATGCTGCGCTTGGGGTTCTGTTGATGTTTCTTGCTTATAAGATATTCGATAAACTATCACCAAGAGTTGATTTTGAAGAAGAACTGAAAAAAGGCAATACGGCTGTAGCAATTTTTATAGCGGCATTATTTATTTCGATAGCGTTAATAATAGGCGGGGCTTTGAATTGAAATATTTTGTAATCATACTATTATTGTCGTTAACAACTTTAACCGCCCAGAAAAAATATTCTGAATATGACGATATCTTCAAGAAGTATAGTAAAAGATATTTTGGGCCAGGTTACGATTGGAAAATTTTCAAAGCACAGAGTATGGCAGAAAGCAGCTTATCGCCGGATGCTGTTAGTCCCGTTGGCGCAAGGGGATTGATGCAGTTGATGCCTTCAACATTTGCCGATGTGCAGAGTGCTAATCCTCAGTTTGAAAATATTGATGACCCGATTTGGAATATAGCCGCCGGAATCTATTACGATAGACAAATTTATAAGGCGTGGAAAGAAATAGAAGAAGATGAGGAGAAGTTAAGTTTTACATTTGGCAGCTATAATGCCGGCAGAGGAACAATTATAAAGGCACAAGGGAAAGCCAAAGAGAAAAGTCTTGATCATACTGCGTGGGAGAATATTACAGTTGTTGCACCCGAAGTTCCGAAATGGCGGCATAAAGAAACACTTGGTTATGTTGAGAGGATAAAGAAGTTTCATCAAAAAATGTTAAAGTAAAAGTGTTAATTATCCTTCTTCTCTAACTTTTGTTCCAATTCCAGCAGTTGTTTAATCTTGTCATCTAATATTTCATTCTGCTTTTTCAAATCTTCAAGTTTGGTATTGATTTCATTTTCGTATTCAACTTTACTCCAGTAGCCGCGTTCTTCAAAATATCCTTTAAATAGCCAGTTATGTTTTAACGCTTCCATATTTTCTGCGAGACTCGATGTGGCAGTGCGGGCATCTTCGGAAGTTTTTGTAAGATTTGCGATCATAGATTTAACAGAGTCGGCAAGTTTTTTATCTGTAAGCAATGCGCCGGCAACACCCTCTCCTTTTTCAATATTCCCAATCAGGTTTTTGAGATCAGCGGTTGCTTCATCAACATTCGAAATTATTCCTTTTACATTTTTACCGAGATCTACAAGTATGTCGGAAATTTCGGTTAGCCGATTAGTCATTTCTTCCAAACTTTTATCGGCAGTTTGTGTAATCCGGACAGCGGAATAGTAAAGCTTTTCATCATTAATAAGTTTGCCGACGGTTCCTTCACCTTGATTTGTTTTAGTAATTATTTCAGAGAGATCTTTTGTAAGATTTTTTAGGTAACCCATAGTTGATTCAGTTTGTTCTATTATAGCGGCAATATTAACCGGGTTTTTTGATTTCAAAATTCCGCCATCGACAATAATTTCCTCGGTAGGTGAACCGGGAGTTATAGAGACAATTTTTTTGCCAACTAAACCTTCTGTTTCAATAGATGCTTCGCTGTCCAACCGGATAAAGTGAACCAATTCATTTTCAATCCTCATTTTCACTTCAACATTTCCGGTTTTGCTATCAACTAATTTGATTTCACTCACGCTCCCGATATCGTAGCCGCTTAGCCGCACCGGGGCGCCGTTTTTCAATCCTTCTATCTCAGCGAAATATGCTTTTATCTCGATGGTTGTAACGAATAATTTTTCTTTGTTACCTATCATGAAAATTGAAATAACAAGTAAGATCGTTCCAAGGAAAATGAAAATACCGAGCCGTGCGCCTTCTAACTGTTTAAACATTTCTTACTCCTATCAAACTTTTTTTGATTCATTTTGATTGGCTAAAATTTCATGACTGAAAAAATTTTTTAAGAAAGAATCATTTGATTCAGTGAGTTGTTTAATATCTCCTTCGTAAGCGATTTTTGAATCCTTTAAGAAAATTGCCCTATCTGCAATTATCTCGGCACAAATTAGATCATGTGTTACAACAATTGAAGTCATATTTAATTTTTTCTGAAGACTGAGTATTAGTTCACTAATTTCTTTTG
The DNA here is from genome assembly GCA_020723165.1 of Melioribacter roseus. GTDB lineage: Bacteria > Bacteroidota > Ignavibacteria > Ignavibacteriales > Melioribacteraceae > DYJK01. Next base: position 5,256 of record DYJK01000106.1, read on the forward strand.
TTGTGATCGGATCAAGCCCGGTAGTAGGTTCATCATAAAGCATTAATTCGGGATCGGTGATGATTGATCTTGCAAGCCCGATTCTTTTTTTCATACCGCCGGAAAGTTCAGCCGGCATTTTATTTATTGCTTCTTCAAGAGAAACAAGCTCAAGAGTATATTTTACTTTGTCGTCAATCTCTTTTTGCGCCATATCGGGAAAGTGGCGTTTTAGTGGAAAAGAAAGATTTTCATTCACAGTCATTGAATCATATAGTGCAGAACTTTGAAATAAGAAGCCGATATTTTTTCTAACCTGGTTCAGTTCGCTGATTTTTAATTTACCAATATTCTGCCCATTGATAAATATTTCACCGGAGTCCGGCGCCATTAACCCTATTATACATTTTAAAAGTACACTCTTGCCTTGTCCGCTCCTTCCAAAAACTATAAGATTTTCTCCCCTCGTAACTTCGAGTGAAATATTTTCGAGAACCGAAAGGGTATCGAACCGTTTCGATAAATTTTTAATTACTACTACCCTAGAGTCGGCCATAACCATAATGATATTTTTACTAAGATCATATCGAAAATTAGAATTAAAAGTGATGAGACTACAACAGAAGTAGTTGATGCTTTTCCCACACCCTCTGTTCCTCCTTCTGCCGTGAATCCTTTATATGAACCTACTAAGCCAACGATATAACCGAAGACAAAAGTTTTTGCAACGCCGGGAATAAAATCACCGAACTCAATAGAACTCACGACGGCAGTACGGTAATATTCGAAGTTCATACTCTCTACAATAATTACTGCAAGATAACCGCCGAGCAACGCAATTATTATAACATAAATAGTAAGTATTGGTAAAATCATTGTTGTTGCAATAATCCTTGTTACAACAAGGTACTTGAATGGATTAACAGCCGAAACTTCCATAGCATCAATTTGTTCTGTTACACGCATCGAGCCGAGCTCTGCACCAATACCCGAACTTACACGTCCGGCAAAAATTAATGCTGTAATTACCGGTCCTAATTCACGGACGACAGATAGTGCTACCATACCCGGCAGAAAATCCGATGCGCCGAATCTTGCAAGTACCGGCTGGCTCTGCATCGCAAGTACAAGTCCGATTATGAACCCGGTAACACTGACTATTCCAAAAGTCTTTACGCCGAGTTCATCCATATGCTTTTTAATTTCGCTTATTTCATACGGTGGAACAAAGACTTGCTTAAAGAATTCTATGTTGAAGATCGTAAGACCGCTAATCGTAGCGAAAAAATTATAAATATATTCTCTTGTGGTTAATCGTTTGCCTTGTTTTAGCCGGGTTAGTTTCATTGATAAGATAAACAACCATGTTTTGAATGAAAAAATAGTAAAAGATAATATTAGTTAGTAGCAAAGAAAATAATCCTAGTTAAAACGCATTTATATAGTGATTTATTACCGGTTTTTGATTATGAAGTTGTAAAATAGCTACTACATCAATTCTGCACGATGTATCCTTAATATCTCTTTCGTAAATATATGCCTCGGCAATTTTTCTGATTTGCTTCTGCTTACCTTTAGTTATTGCTGTTTCCGGTTGACCGTATTCTAAACTTTTTCTGTATTTGACTTCGACAAAGACAAAAATATCACCATCCTTTGCAATTATATCTATTTCACCATGTCCATAGTGATAATTTCTTTCGATAATTTTGTAGCCGAGTTTTGTAAGAAATTCAGAAGCGATTTGTTCTCCTTTGCTTCCGGTTGTCCTTTTGTTTTGTTCTTTTTCCATGATTTAAAACCTCCCCCTTTAGTTCCCCATCCTTAGCTCGCCTCGCTCCGCAAGGCGAAGCGGGTTAGGGAGGGGGGATATGGGGGTGGTTAGATAATTAAAATAAATCTGCTTGATATTCTTCGTTCAAAATTTTTTTCAAAAATGTTTTACGATGTAAAGGAGTAATGCCATATTTCTTAACTGCTTCAACGTGCGCTTTTGTAGGATAACCTTTGTTATGATCCCAGAGATAAATAGGATGTTCAACAGAAACTTGTTTCATAATCCTATCACGTGTAACCTTTGCAATAATGGATGCAGCCGCAATTGAAAATGATTTTGCATCACCTTTAACAATCGTTTTGGTAACGAAGCTGGAATTGAAAGATTTGTTCCCGTCAATTAAACAGAGTTGAGGCGATGGCTTAAGCTTCATGACTGCATGTTTCATTGCTTTTAGCGAGGCTTGTAAAATATTAATTTTATCAATTTCTTCATGTTCAACAATTCCGATTCCATATGAAATGCAATTACCTATTATCCAGCTAAATAATTCTTCACGAACTTTCTCATTTAGTTTTTTTGAATCGTTTATCTGCTTATGAAAAGTTCTCTTATCAAATATTACGGCGGCGGCTACAACGGGACCGGCGATCGGACCCCGGCCGGCTTCATCAACCCCGGCAAGTAATTTAACTTTTCTGGAATGAAATGTGTTATCGAATTTTTTAAGCGAGTTCATACTCTAATATAAAAAGAGAATATTGAATAATGAACAAGGAAGAAAAATTAAAAATGATTAATTAAAAATGAAAACATATACTTCAGCTTAAAGAAGAAAGAGAGAATCTTGAACATTGAACACCGATTTAAAGATTTTTAAGGGAAAGGAAATGCCGGGTTAACATGCTTAGATCAAAGCTAAAATTCATTTACTATTCCAAAATGTATTTTCCCATCTGAGAAAGAATCGCCTTTAGCAAGTGCGAAGCTTACTCCTAGTACTCCGAGTGAGGTTTCGATGTTCAATCCAAGTCCGTAACCAATTTTAAAACCATCGAGTTTTGTAATGTTTTTATTTTCATTACGTAAAAAGTAACCGGCATCGAAAAAAAGAAAAGCAAAAGATCTGCGTGTTAATAAGTAACGGTATTCTAAATTCGACCAAAGAATTCTATTGCCGGAAAATTGTTTTTCGCGGTAACCGCGTAATGTGTTCGTTCCGCCCAATAGATATAAATCACTGATCTCGATATCAGTTCCTTTTAATTCACGTGCATGCAAATCGAGAGCGATTATTTGTTCGCTGAAAATTTCTTTGTAAAATCCGAAATCAATTTCGATATGCTGAAAATTATTTCTCGTTTTTGTCGCTGGGGTAATGTATTCATTGGGTCCGTTAATAATTTTGTTTGTGTACTTATAAGCATTAATAAGAATAATTCCCTCTGTAGGTGCATATAGATCATTACGCGTATCTATTTTTAAATTGATTCCGGTAGAAAGTGAAGAGGAGTTAAAAACAGTGAAAACTTTATTTTGTCGTTCCGTAGGAATAGTAGAGAGTGAATTGATTAAAAAAGAAGATGAAATTTCTTCGGTTGCGAGAAATTCTAATTTACCTTCTATTGATCTTTGAACATAAGTTGAATCTTGTTTGCGCTGGTGTAAGCCAGCTTCAATATTGAAAGGAAGACCAAATAACCATGGTTCTAAATATCGCAATTCAAGTTCTTGTGAACTTTTATTTTCTTGCAACCAGCGTACAGCGGCTGATCTGCCGGTGCCGAATAAATTTCTTAAACTGATATTTACGTAGCCGGTAAAAAAACCTTTTTCGTTTCCGTTGCCAGGAACATATCCAACAACACCATCAAAATTATTTGTTTCCTTTTCTTTTACTGAGATTTTAAGAACACCTTCATTGTGATTGTTTAAAAAGAAATCTGGTTTCTCAAGTGGTTCGAAAAACCGGAGACGGTTTAACTGTTCGGGAATTTTATCTATGGCAGACTGGTTATAAAATTTTTCTTGTAGATTTCTTAATTCACGTATGATCACACGGTCTTTTGTTTTTGTGTTTCCTTCAATTTCGATTTTGTCAATCCGGCAAAGGATACCTTTATCAATGTTCAAATAAATATCAACCCACTTTTTTTGATTTAGTGTATCGGTAGAAAAATAAATTGATTCTACCTTGATTAATGTGAAAGGATAGCCGTTGTTCTCATAATAATCAAGAGCGGTTGAAATTGATCCTTCGATTACTTCGGGAGAAAAAGCAATTCCGATTAATGAATTAAAATTGTAATACAAAAAAGTTGAATCGGCTCTATCGTGGTTGTAATAGATATTTTTTATTTCTGTTTGCGAATAAAGGTTGGAAAAAAGTAATAGCGAAAAGAAAAAATATTTAATAATTAGGCGAGTCATCAATCATTTTCATTTTTTTACCGATCGGTTCTATCTTAATACTTTCTAAGTAAGTCTCCATTTTTGCTGTTGGTACCGCACAAGTTTCCCACATTTCTGCATTAGCAGAACCTAATGATACAGCGTGTTTAAGGATGTCGTCATAGATAAATGAATTTTCAAGTCCGTATGCTAAACCGGCAGTAAAAGCATCTCCGCTTCCGGTTGCATCAAGAACTTTTTTGACCAATGGATTAACTTTGTAATGGAAATCATATTTGGAAGAATAAACCGGATTTGCTCCGTCTGTTAGAAATGCAAGTTTAATATTCTTTGAATAAAGATAGTCGAGATAATCAATTTTATCTTTTTCACTTTTCAAATTCATGTTCAGCGATGTTTCTGTTTCATGCACGTTGTTATGGATTGCTGTGGGAGACGCATCTATACATTTTTCCAAATGACCGCCATATGTATCAACAACCGAAATTTTATCATGTTTGTTTGCCAATTCAATTCCATACGGGAAAATATCATCGGTTTCTTTACATGGAGAACTCCCGGAAAAAATTACAATTGAGCAATTCTGAATCATCTTGTCGAGTTTGTGTTTGAATTCGTCCGATTCATCTTTTGTTATTATACTATTTAATCCAAAGTACGTTGTTAATGAATCATTTGATTGATCATATATTAAATCGGCGGAACGTGTTTCTGATTTTGTCGGGACTAAGCTAAAATCAATTTTTTCTTCTGTAAGGATATGACGTAATATCTTTCTGTTATTTCCGCCTATAAATGTGAATGCGGAGTTTTTAATTCCGAGGAAATTTAACTGTCGGCTTACATTAATTCCTTTTCCGCCGGCGGTGAATTCTTCTTTTAAGCATCTGTTGGAACTGCCTTGTATAATTTTCTCGAAGTATAATCTTCTTTCGAGTAATGGATTGATTGTTACTGTGAGAATCATTTTTTAGTGTAGAGTTAAGAGTGTTGAATGTAGGGTGATAAATACAAAGTTATTAGTTTTAATATTACATTCTGCGTTCGTTACTATATACTCTTCTTTCATCACTCTACGTTCTAATTTATTGTCTGTATCCGGGCCAACGACTGTAATCGGGATTGACAAGACGGTAATCTCCAAAGCCGGTTTGATCGAGAAAAACAAATGAACGGTTAAGATCATAATATTCCCAGATTTCGTAAGGCTTAGAATCGGGATCGATTGGATGTCTTTCAACGTGATTGGGCGGACCAAAAGTAACGTAGATCATACCCATATCGGAACGCCATCCTTCACCAAGACCTTTGAAGTTTTTATTTGCATAATCAATTCTTCTATAATATTCATAGAGTATTGGATTCTCATCGGTTTGTTTGTTTGGTTTCTTCTTATCCCAGAACGCAAGAAAACGATTTAACTTTTCATCATAGGTTTCAGCGTCTTCAATATAGTCTACTTCATCGGGTGAGCCGATATAGATCATGTGCTCAACAGCTTTATCGAGGTCAACAATTGAATTTGGAAATCCTTGAATCTTTGAATAAAATTTTTTTTCCGATGAAGTCATTTCTTTCCAGTCGTTTGATTTGAGCATGATTTTTAATATATAATCGCCAAGTGTAAAATCGGTGCTGTCCAATGTAAAATAAATTGTATTAATGCCGGCAGTAAGATGCTGGGGGCTAAGCTGCTTTGTGGATCTTTTTGCTTTCAAGTTCTCCAGGTAGTATTCAAAGAAAACGTCACGCTCTTTATCCGAATATGTTTCAAAATAGAAAGAGAGATTTTTTGTTTCATTAGTAACAATCTTAGATATATTAGGAACGATCCTTTCACCGGTGGAATCTTTTAGTATTTCGGCAATTAACATTGGATCGCTTAAGCCAAGTGTATCGGAAATCATATCTATAGTAACCGGGAATTCGCGGCTCGAAGTTCTTTTTGAATCGGCATCTTCCAATATACATTTGATTATATATGAACCTGAATTCAGATCGAACGAACGGTATGAAAGGTTATAGTTACTTCTTGATAATGTTTCTGCAAAATCCTTTGATGTAACTTTTTCTTTCCAGATTCTTTCGGTAAGGATATTCTTTTTTTCATTATCATAAAATGTAAGAGTTACATTATACCCGGCATTGAAGCTATTATCTTTTTTTATGAATTGAATTTGTGAATAGGGGACTTGAATGAATATGTCTAATCGTGTTTTGTTTTGCAAGTTACTTTTATAATCGGCTGCATCTATGTAAAAAAGCGGTCCGCCGCTGAGTGCATTAACGCCTGATGAGTATTCAACTTGCGCCGAAACAGTGTGCGTGATCAACAAAAATAGTATCAATCCAAATTTTTTCATGTTCAAACTCCTTTATGCACTTTTCAATTTACCAAATAAATCATACTCATTGCAATCGTAAATTTCAACGTTATAAAATTCACCCTTTTTTAGGTTATTATTTTTTACATCAATTAATACTTCTCCATCTACTTCAGGTGCATCGCGCTCTGAACGGGCTACGTAATATTCACCTTCAATTGAATCAATCAATACTTTTAATTCTTTCCCGACAAGGTTTTGATTCTTTTCCCGGGAAATTTCTTTTTGTATCTCCATCAATTCAGTTTTTCTTTCTTCCTTTACTTCTTGTGGTACCGGGTCGCCAAGAATAAAACTTGGAGTATTTTCTTCTATCGAATAAGTAAAGACCCCGAAGCGTTCGAACTTTATATCTTTAACAAAATCACACAGTTCCCGAAATTCTTTTTCGGTTTCGTTTGGATATCCGACTATAAAAGTTGTTCTTAAGGTTAGATTAGGAATTTTTTCCCTCAATGTGTAGAGCAATTCTTTAGTTCTTCTTTGGGTAATTCCTCTGCGCATAGATTTTAATACCGCGTCGGCAATATGTTGAAGTGGGATATCTATATATTTACAAACTTTTGGATTCTCAGCTATTTCGGAAATCAGTTCATCAGGGAAATGGGATGGATATGCGTAGAGCAATCTAATCCATTCAATACCGTTAAGAAGAGAAATATTTTTTAATAACTCGGCTATATTCCGTTTGCCGTAAATTTCTTTTCCGTAATCTGTTGTATCTTGCCCGATAATGTTGATCTCTTTAACACCTTGTTCTGCTAGAGACTTTGTTTCTGAAAGAAGTTCATCCATATTTTTTGTTTTGTGGAGACCTCGCATCAATGGGATAGCACAAAATGAACATGGATTATCGCAGCCCTCCGATATTTTTAGATACGCATAGTGATGGGGTGTGGTAATAATTCTTTCGCCAAGTAATTCATATTTCAAATTGCCGCCGAACTCATGAACAACACTTTCATAAGCTTCTGTGCCAAAGTAAGCATCAACTTCTGGAATTTCTTGCTTTAAATCATCTACGTATCTTTCAGATAGACAGCCGGTAACTACAACTTTTTTAATCTTTCCTTGTTTCTTAAGTTCAATCGCAGATAAAATTGTGTTGATTGATTCTTCTTTTGCAGCATCAATAAAGCCGCATGTGTTGATTACAACTGAATCGGCTTTTTCAGGATCATCAATTAAATCGAATTTATTCAGCTTAAGCTGGTTCATCAATCGTTCGGAATCGACTGTATTTTTTGAACAACCGAGTGTAATGACAGAGATTTTTTGTTTATTTGACATTAAAATCTTTCGTTGATTATTTAACAAACAAATTAAAAATGATTGAAATTGAAGTAGTCAGGGATTATATGCCATGGAACAAAGGTTTGATTAATGATCACGAATTAACTTTAATGAAATTACTTTCGATATTAAATCAAATCTTCTTCAGATAGCTGAGCTATTCTCATTAAATGTTTTAAT
>DYJK01000107.1 GCA_020723165.1 Melioribacter roseus
ACTTTTACTTTACCTTCAACAAGTGAAACTGCTATCTCCTTCTCATTAGGATAAGCGTTTACATTAAACTTTGTACCAAGTACCTCTGTTGATAAATTTCCGGAATGAACAATGAAAGGGATATCATCCATGTGTGCTACTTCAAAGAATGCTTCTCCTTCCAATATAACTTCCCTTTGACTGCTGTTAAAATTGGATGGGTATTTCAGCTTGCTATCTGCGTTTAATATTATTTTTGTTCCATCCAAAAAAGTTAATGTGGATTTTTCCCCCACTTGTGTTACCTTTTCATTCCACGCAACGGCACTCGTTTTACCATTGAACAGACCGAGATAGTATAAACCGATAGTTGAAATAATTAAAACTAGGGCTACGGAGATTGCAGTTTTAACAAATACATTTCTGTAAACATATTTGATAGCCGGAAACTTTTTCTGTTGAGGGTAATATCCGCTATCGTACTTGCTGATTTTAGTATTTAGCTTTTGTAACCCGTCATCAGTATTAAATTGTTTTAGCAATTCAGAATCATCCCTACTTTTCCATTCTTTTCGAATCATTTTAAATTGTTTAGCATATTCACTTTGATTTAACAAGTAGTTCAGCTCATCTCTTTCGGAATCCGAAGCTTCATTTGATAAATACTTGATGGTTAATTCTAAAAATTTGTCGTTATTCATTTTATTAACAATAATTTTGTTGGTTTTAATATTTAAGACAACAAATAAGGACAGTACCTACTACTGATCAGTAAAGAAATAGCACGGGGATAACCCGTCAAACTAAAGCCGGGTAAACACGGACTTGCCTACCGGAGGTGGGCGAGCTTGCAGCAGCAAGTTGAGCGGATTGTCAATGATTTAAGAGCGTGTAGGATAACTTAATTTTGCTTTTTCTTTGCGGTCTTTGCGCATTCCCCGATATTTACCGGGGTAAACTTTGCGACCTTTGCGTGAAAATCTTTTAACCGCAGAGAAGTCGCTGAGTACGCCGAGAGTTTTGCAACAGACTCTTAATCTGCGAAAACCTGACTGTCGTCAGGCAAGTTCCGTCTAGTCTGCACAATCCGCGTTCTATTGATTAAAAGATAGATTATAAAGATTATTGAATCAGGAATGCAAGTACAAGTGTGAAAAGCTTTTTGATTCTCGGTAATTGCTTTGTCATAAACTTCACGGCTTCCACCATTTGATTTTGAACCGTGTTTACTGAAATAGAAAGTATCTCAGCAATCTCTTTGTAGCTTAATCCATCTAAACGATTCATCCTGAAAATCAATTGCCTTCTTTCCGGTAAATTATTGATCATATTTTCTATCTCTTCTTTCAGTTCATCATAAATTAGATAATGATCCGGCGATAAACTTGCAATTACGGATTCCTTATCAACTACTTCTAAATCTTCGTAGTTGAGATCTTTCTTCTTCAAGTAATTGAGTGATTGATTTTTCACGGATGTATAAAGGTAAGCTTTTATACTCGATGTAATTTTTATCCTACCGCGTTTCAACCAGATATTTAGAAAAATATCCGATACAACTTCCTCGGCAAGATTTTTATTCTTCACAAACTGTAGAGAAAAAAAACAGAGCCGCTGATAATACCTTTTAAAGAGAATATCGAGCGAACGTTTATCACCATCTGCAATCCGGTGAACTAATTCATTATCGCTGATATTCTTTAAGAAACTCATCGTGTAATTTATATTTGTGAATTAGACACTTGAATATGTTACAACCGCCCGATTTAAGAGACTACGTGAAAATTGTAGGTCGAAACTTGCCAGGTATTAGTTTGACTGGCGCTGTTTCGACCATTTTGGATAAATACAATTGTGTTCAACAAATATTTGCTTAGGCGATTCAGCGAATCGCCCTACAGATTTAATTTTCACACTCCCTTTTAAATTAGGTGATTAATAACAATTATGGAAGAAAATAATCAGCTGAAATCTTTTAAAACAAAAAAAGTTTTAACGCTTTAGCATTAAAACTTTTTGAGTGAAATGAAAAAATAAATCTCTAAGCGGCTCTCAGCGAATTAACAATATTCAATCTGGCAGCACGCACCGATGGTAAAAATCCTCCCAAGAAACCCATCACAACTGCAAAGATCATCGATGAAATAATTATATCCAGCGATAGCGCAAACGAAAAAGATAATTCGGCAAACGAATTAAAATTTAATGTAGAGACCGAGAAGAATTGTAAGAACGATGCAAGCACCAATCCCAATGCGCCTCCGAATATAGAAATAAATAGCGATTCTGATAGAAATGCTGCAAGCAGACTCCTTCTTCTAAATCCAAGCGCACGCATTGTACCGATTTCGATAGTCCTATTTGCAACAGCAGCATACATTGTAATTGTAGCACCTATCGTTGCACCAAAACTGAAAATAACGGTTACAAAAATTCCTACAATACGGATAAACGCAGCAAGAATTTCCGATTGTTCTTCAAAAAATTTCTGCTCTATCTTCGTTTCCCACTGTTGTAATCTTCTCTCGGATTCAAATGCTTTTTTGAATTTATCAAAGTTAGCAATGTTATCTAATTTGATTGTCATTGTAGAAACAGCACTCCCTCTGTTGAAAGCATTCAAAAGCTGTCTCGAATCGCCCCAAATTTCTGAGTCAAAACCGCTGCCATCGGTCGTGAACATTCCAACAATTTTCCAGTTATCACCGGCAAAACGAATTGTACTTCCAACTTGCGCTCCTTCAAATTTATCCGAGATTTTATTACCGACAATCAGTTCGCGTAATGAAGGATTAAAATTCCTACCTTCAATAATTTTAACTTGTGTACGAAGTTTAAATGCCGGCTGATCAACACCGCGGACAGTAATGTTACTCAAACCGCCGCCTTTAATACCGAGGTTTATAATTACAACCGGTTCGGTAGAAATCAGCTGGTTGCCATCTTTGGATTTGGCAATGTACGGTAATGTTCTAATTACATTCTGCGTTTCGCCATCTATAATGCTTGATATTTCGCCATTGGCGGACTTACGTAAAATCATAACATTATCCGGCGAGCCGGTTGAAACCAGTGTCTTCTGAATTCCATATGCCATCATTAATACGGCTGCGAAAACAAAAACAACCATCCCGATACCAACCACTGTTATGGTTGTAGTTAATTTTCTTTTCCAGAGACTGCGAATTGAATATTTAAAAGGTACCTTCATTTTTCTCCTCTCTTAATTCTGAACGAAGTGAAGAATCTCAATTTAAATTTGTTTGAGATACTTCAGTCGTTACACTCCTTCAGTATTAAATTATCCGATAAATCTAATTCCATCAACAATTTTTGTACGTATTGCTCTTTGAGTTGGGAAAATTGCCGCTGCAAACCCGATAAGCAAAACAGCAATTACCGAAAGTACAACCGTTATTGTTTCAAGTTCGAACATCGGGAAAACACTCTTAGGTATTGCTTGTTCAAATCCAACTATCAAAGGGAACGTGAGAAGTAAACCAAAACCTCCTCCAAGCAATGCAATCAACATCGATTCGCCGCCGATCAAACCGATTAAGTGCCATGTTGAAAAACCAAGTGTTTTGAATATTGCATATTCTCTTGTTCTTTCGCGTGCAGACATTATCATTGTATTGCCGAGAACCAGCATAATAATTCCAACTATCACAAACGACATTGCATTCATCGCAGAAATAATCGCGCTTGTTGATGATAGAAAATTCTCGGTAAATGCACGTTCACTTTCGGTTTTAGTTTCGTATGCAGAATTTTTAAACATGTTATCAATCTGCGCCGAAATAGAAGCCGACTTTGCCGGGTCGTCTATCTTCATAATATACCATCCAACCAATCCGGCTCTTGCCGGTGATTCTTCTTTCATCCTTTCATCTACATAAGCCCAGTGAAAATACATTGCAGTAGGATCAATGGTTTTAAACTTCGGTCTGTAAATACCGCGTATCACAAAATCCCATCTGCCCGGGTAGATATCACCATCGAGCGTCATCACATCACCAATCTTTAGATTATATGTTTTTGCTGTTTCTATTCCAACAATACATGAATTCCTTTCTGCAATAAAATTTTTCTTTTCTTCATCCGTTAAAAGAATTTCATCATATACTTTTAATAGTGTTTCGGGATCGGCAGCCATGCGAGCAAAGAATTGATTTTTATCCTTATAAACTCCTGAAAACCAATTAGCATAAGTAACTTGAGTTACACCGGGTATTGAAGCAATTCTATCTTTATAAGCATATGGGAGCGGAAAAATAAACGATACTGCCTGACGTGTTATTATTCTGTTAGGTGATGCGGCATCCACACCTACATCCCATGATGTTACTACGGTTCTCAATATTCCGAATGCTATAACTGCAATTGCAATTCCAAGAATAGTTAATGTTGTTCTAAGTTTATGCCTTAAAGAATTTTTGAAAATTAATTTCAATACTTTCATAATAGCTCCTTCCGGGAGGTACAAAAATTAATTTTATCTTCACTGTATAAATTTTTCTTTGTGATCATTATTAACCCCTTAAACCAAATCGCCTTTTTCAAGATGAAGCAGACGTAAAGCTCTTTCGGCAGCATGAGGATCGTGTGTAACCATTACAATCGTCTTCTTAAATTCTTTGTTCAAGCGTTCCATCAAAGTTAAAATTTCTTGTGCAGAATGTTTATCGAGATCGCCGGTTGGCTCATCTGCCACTAAAATTGAAGGATCGGTAACAATAGCACGAGCAATTGCAACACGCTGTTCTTGTCCGCCCGAAAGTTGTTTGGGTGAATGATGCATCCTATCACCAAGTCCAACTATATTAAGAGCTGTTTCAACATGTTTTTTTCTTTCTGCTTTAGAAAGTTTAGTTAAAAGAAGCGGTAGCTCAACATTTTCAAATGCTGTTAATACCGGGATTAAGTTGTAAAATTGAAATACAAATCCTACATGTGCAGATCTCCATTTAGCAAGAGCTGATTCACCGAGTTTCCCGATATCTGTACCAGAAACAACAAGATCACCTTTCGTAGGTCTATCTATTCCGGCAATTAGATTTAACAAAGTTGTTTTTCCCGATCCCGAAGGTCCCATCAATGCGAGAAATTCTCCTTCTTCAACATCAAGCGAAATATTTTGCAGCACCGGGATTTCCAAACTGTTACGCCAGTAAGATTTGAACACATTACGAATCTGGATAATAGCCGACATATTTTTCTCCAATCACTTAATTATTATTTAACTTTTACTGTCAAACCGTCTTTTATTTCATCCGTGATTTTTGAGATCACACGGTCACCGTTTTCCAAACCGTTAACAATTTCTATATATGAGCCCATATCACGACCGGTTGTTACCGGAACTTCTATTGCTGTTTTATCTATAACTTTATAAACAACTTTACTGCCGTTAATTTCAGCAACCGATTCTTTAGGAAGAACTAATATTTGCCGTTCGCTTAATTGTTCTACTCTCAATTTTTCCTTCATGAATACAACCTTTGCGCTCATCTCCGGAAGAACTTTTGCATCGTACGATTTAAAACCAACTTTCACCATTACGGTTGCCTTGCTTCTATCGGCAGTAGGAACAATCTTTGCAACGTAACCGGGATAAGCATGCTGAGGATAAGCGTCCAGTCTTATTTCGCAGTCTTGTTCGGGTTCTATTTTTGTAATATTAGATTCGGAAACATCTGCTTCTACTTGCAGTGAATTCATATCTGCAATTGTAACAACATTAGCTTTAGAAGTACTTGCCGCAAGCGGTGCAACTATTTCGCCTACATCAGCATTTTTTGTTAGAACAGTTCCGTTGAATGGTGCCCGTATCAAAGTATTTTCCATAGCGACTTCTGCAGCAAGAATTTGCGCTTTCGCCAAATCGATTGAAGCCAACACTCGATTATATCTCGATTCGGCGGCATCTACATCTGCTATTGTTGCGGAACCGGTTTTTAATAATTCTTGTATTCGTTTGTAACTATTTTCCGCATCTTTCAAATCGGCTTCATTCAATTTTAAATTTGCCTTGGCTTGTTCAAGCTGCGCCTTGATGTCACTATCTTCTAGCTGGGCAATTATTTCATCCTTCCTAACACGGTCTCCTTCTACTACACCAAGATAAACTAATCTTCCGGTTCCCTTAGAAGCAACCGCAGCTTTTCTCTGTGCAACAACATATCCGCTTGCTGTTAATGCTGCGCTCGATTGAGATGGCGATTGGAGTGTAACTGTTGTGAGTTCAACTTCAATCGATGTTTTGAATAATGCATTCCACCCGAAATAGAGTCCAAGCAATACTACAACAACTATGATGACCAACCCTACATAGTAGGATAATTTTTTTCGATCCGGATTGATGTTTTCGCTTTTGTTTCTGTCAATTTTTAGCGAGGATAAATCAGCGTTCTTTGTTTCCAATTTTCTTCTCAATATAATTAGTTAAAATGTTCGGTAAAAATAATGCGATGGGCAAAATTTACATAGTTAATTTTTCTTAACAAAGACAGTTTCTACTATATTTTTGATTATTTGGACGAACATGGACAGTTGAAAGTTTGATTCAATAAATAATTTTTACAATGTTAAAATTTATATAAGTAGAGATTCATTTCATCAGCACCATCTTTTTTGTCTCGCTAAACACTGAACCGAGTGAAGCGTCTCGAATTTTTATCGTATAAAGATATATACCGCTTGGTAGAGACGCTGCTTGCAATGTCTCTACATTAAATTCTACATTATATTTCCCTGGCAGTTGGTATTCATTCACAAGTGTAGCTACTTCACTTCCGAGAATATCATACACTTTTAATGTAACTAACACACCTCTTGTAATCCCCTCTCGAGAGGGGACACCGAAGGTTGGGATGTGTAGAGTATATTCAATTGTTGTACTCGGATTAAACGGATTAGGATAATTTTGTGATAGAGAATATGCCGTTGGTAATCCCTCTCTTTCATCATCAACACTTACATAAGTACCGTAATCAACACCATTGATTTTTGCATAGACTAGTTCACTTATATAATGAATTGCGTAAACAAAAATATCATCGTAGTAGCGTAAGGTTTCACCCAGCCCTTCTGCATATTCCCATCCATTATAATAATCAGAACTAATAGCAGTTCTTTTAATTAGTCTGGTTCTTAGGTTCAAACCAAAAAAATCTTTCTCATCAAAAAAACATGTGTACTCATAAAAAACTTTTGCACTATCTTCAACAAAAAGGCTGTCTCTTACAAATTCTTGGGTTCCAATATACTGATAGATATTACCGTTTAAGAAATCTAATCTCATAAAGAAGTTGTAGGGGGATGGCTGATCAGGATTATTAATTTTGTCTTCTCTTATGTGATAGTACTTTTTCCCATTCGGCATTATTGTATCACCAAGTATCTCTTTTGTACAAATCCATATAGTATCTGGATCGGGTCGATCCATTATTGTTTTTGTCCCCTTATATTGCCAAAAATCTCCTACATGTAGGGGATAAAATTTTAGTCGTTCATCAACTTGGGCAAAACAGATACTGCTTAAAAGGATTATATGTAGGACTAATTTTTTCATAAAGATTATAAGTTACATTTCAACTTACTTATCTAAATAATTAAAATTCAACAGAAAAAATTCTACATCTTAATTAATCTCATAATCAGTACATCATGACCGGGAATATCTTTATTCAAAACTTCTTTTGTTGTTCCTATCTCTTTCTTGAGCCAAAGGTCTCTTATACTGTAAATAATTTCAGCAAACTTTGTTTCTCTTTTTGCAAAATCATCTATTACTTTTTCGTTCTTCCAATCAAAAGAAAATTTGTATGGTTGCTTACCTCTGTTCAATGTACACATAGCCCAATCACCTTTGACTAACGGTTTGAACCATATCTCGATGCTATCTTTTTCAGAATATTTAAATCCCTGGATACCAAGTGAATCCTGATTAACTGCGACCGCTTCTTTGTTGGTTAAAATTTCCAGAGTCTCTTTGGACATATTTCTCAAATCATTACCGGCAATTAATGGCGCAGCAAGCATGCACCACATCGAAAAATGTGCACGGTCTTCATTCACACTCATTCCGTTGCCAACTTCAAGCATATCGGGATCGTTCCAGTAATCGGGCCCGGCATATTCGCGTAATCCTTTCTGCATATCAAGTATTTTCATTACTCCCCAGGATTGCCATGTACCATGATCTTTGATGCAATCGAAACAATTGTAAATATCACCGGTCGTTCTCCACAAATGTCCTATATTTTTTTCCCACTCCCACGGTTTGTTGCTTCCCCATTCACAAATGCTTAACACTATCGGTCTGCCGGCGGCGTATAGAGCATTCCTCATTGTAAGGTAAGCACCTTCAGCATTTAATTTTTCGGTATTGCACCAATCATATTTCAAATAATCAATTCCCCATTCAGCATAAGTTCTTGCATCCTGGAATTCATAGCCGCGGCTGCCGGGTTTACCACCGCAAGTTTTCCATCCGGCATCGGAATAAATTCCAAGTTTCAATCCTTTTGAATGAACATAATCTGCAAGTACTTTCATTCCCGATGGAAATCTTTGAGGATCGGGATGAATAAATCCAAGACTATCGCGTTCGCCGTGCCAGCAGTCATCAATATTAATGTATGCGTACCCGGCGTCTTTCATGCCCGATGAAACCATGGCATCGGCAGTTTGTCGAATTAAATCTTCGTTGATATCACAACCGAACTTATTCCAGCTATTCCATCCCATCGGCGGAGTTAACGCAAGCTTTTCAAATTTCTGGCAATACGCATTTGAAAAACATATTAGTATTATTAGTATTAATAAACGTTTCATTTCCATCCTGAAAATAATTTTGGGTGTGGCAAAATCTATAATAAATGTAGGATAAAATAAAGAATACTTTATCAGCAAATAACTATAAAATATCTTTAGGGATCTATTTCTAAATTAATATTACCAGTTGTGTGAATTAAATTTTAAACCGTTGAAACGGTTATTAAATGCATTCTTTTTTCATTAACCCACGGATTAATCCGTGGGTTAATGAAACCTCTAACACGAATTAGAAACTGTTTCAACAGTTTATCGATATAGTATTTTCTAATTCACACAACGGGTTAAATTTTTTTCTCTTTGAATTATTACTTGAGTATTAACATTTTCTTGACATCATTGAAATCCTTTGTTTGAATCCGGTAGAAATAGATGCCCGATGCAAACCCTGACGAATTAAATTCAACAGAATAATAACCGGGTCCTTGTTCTTTGTTTACTAGTGTTTTAACCTCACATCCCAGTATGTCATAAATTTTTAATGTGACGACCCCTCCTATTTCCCTCCCCTTCACTTCGTCAAGCTCAGTGTGACGTGGAGGGACTAAGGGTGGGGTAGGGATTGTGTATTCAATTGTTGTAGTTGGATTAAACGGATTGGGATAATTCTGGGATAAACTATACTCAGTCGGAAATATTTCCTCTTCGACAGAAACAGCGGCATTAACATTAACAACAGCCGTTGACTGAATGCCAGTTGCCGAATCTGTTGCTGTTATTGTTGCTCTTCCAACTGTTGAACATTTGAACCATCCCACAGAATTTATTTCTCCCATGCTTGCGCTCCATAAAGGATTGATATCGCAAGAATCTCCGAATTGGTCATATCCCGTAACTCTCAACTGTACGGAATCACATTGCGCAATGGAAATTGAGTCTGGAAAGATTCTCATTTCTTTCAGAAGGTATTTGAAAATTATAACAGTCGAAAAGTTCTCATACTTAAGCTCTGCTAATCCTTCGGCAGTAATATTACCATTGTTATTAACGGCATCCCTTCCCTGAGAATTAACGTAGAGTGTGTCCGTATCTTCATTGCCACCTCCATCTAAATACCTGGGGACATCTAAAAGTTTTGCGGTTATAACATCTTGACCGGTTCCGCCTAAATATGCTTCGAACTGTCCGTTGATAACATACTGCTTTCCGGTTTCATTTATTGTTTGAATAATATTATTCAGATCAAGATTTAGTTTACGATTAGCCGGGTCATTACTAAAATCTAAAGTATCGGTACCGGATGAATCTGTTAATACAATCGGGAAATTGTCATTATCGAAAAAAGTCGATTTGTTAAGACGCAAATTTACCGACTGTGAGGATGAATTTTGCTGACTAACAAAATTATCGTCACCACTGCCGCCATTTAGATAATCGTTAGATCCATAACTAAAGTAGTCGTTACCTCCGCCACCTAAAAAAGTATCTGCGCCATTACCACCAATAAGGTAATCACTCCCCGAACCACCATTTACTTGCGTCCCTAAATCAGAAGCATACACTTTATCAAAATTACCAGTATTATTTACTTGAATAGAGACTTGAGCTTCATTCTCAGGTGTGCTGGGATTATCCGGTACATTGGGAGGAAGGTTTGGAAAATTTGTTGAATTAACTTTCAGCAAATCAGTTTCCGTAGGTCCCGGATTAGTAATATTAATTTGCATGCTGGTAACATCATCTGCTTTGATAGGATTACCAGATTGATCTACCATAGTGTTGCCGTTTATAGTAACATTACCTTGAGCATCTCTTCCAATATCTACATATGAGTTATTGTCATTCAAAATATTAAGTGATCCATCGTTAAAATTTGTGCGAATCCCGTACTGGGCTTGTCCCAGCCACATTCCATAGCAAGCTTGAGAAGCAAAAAAACCAAATGTCTCATCCCACCAATCAGTGGTCGATTTAGCATTACTCTTATAACCGGATTGAGAAGTTTGCTGCGGCATTTTAAATCCTTTTATGTTATTAAACCCATGCGTATGTATATAAACGGGTCCGGCAACAAATTCATTTGTCTCCGGCAGATAAACATAAGATAATATTCTGTTCTGCACGATAACAAGAATAAGTCCGTCAATCATAGTCATTGCCTGATCATGATTTGTAACAAGGGGAATTTCGTCGGCTATTTTTTGCTGCTTAAGTACTATAAGGGGATTTGCATCCGGGTCTAATCCCGGGTTAAGAGCTAGAAGATAAGTTTTACCATCTGAAACAGAGCATGCAATTAATATACCTCCTACAAGATGTGAATAATCAGGATCATAACTTATACCTACAGCATTATTCACTACTGCCAAAGTGTTTTTCAAAACGGGATTCTGCGGATTCGAAATATTGAAGGTTGCTATTCCGTTTGAGTGAGTGACATAAAGAAAAAGGCCATTAAGTCGTAATGATGAAGCTTCTGCGCCAAGATCGGCAACGGACAAAGCCATCCTGGGATGCCCGGCTACATTTGGATCATCAACTGTCCTTGCAAATATTTCAAGGTTGTTTCCGCCGACAGCATAGCAATAATTCTGGTTAAAAGCCACATCAACAAAATCTGCCTGGAAAAGCGAAGTTGAATTATAAAAACCAACCTGAGTACCAAGATTATCAATATCAAAAATGTTTATGCCTTTGCTGGTATTGGCAACAAAACATTGACCATCATACACAAAAACTTTTCTGCCATTTTCAAAATCATTATTACTTATAAGAGAAGGATGTGCCGGATCGGAAATGTCGTACGAAAATATACCGTCGCCAACTACTACCATCTGATTACCATTCACTGCCTGATCATAAACAATTCTGGGAGAAATGTAGAAATTAGACAAAGATATGTTGCTAAGATTGCTAATGTCAATTGTACCAAAGCGACCGCTTTCGGTAAAGTAAAGTTTATCGCCAATTACTCCGCCAATTTTGAAACTCCATGTGCTTAAATCACTAAATGTTGCTTCGCCAAGAACTTGGGGATCGATGCCAGATCCGGTTTCGTGGTGTGTGATGTCAATGACTTTAATAGTATTTAGATCCCGTGCATAAAGCCGGCTGCCTTGAATATAAATTTGATAAAAATCAATTAACGAACGAAAAGCTTCTTTGTGAATGGTAGAAATATCATTCCGGAAAAGTATTTTCAATCCGTCGTTTCCTGAATTGCTGTTACACCCTACAAAAACATAAGTATCATCAATCCCAACAGAGAATGCATTTTCGATTGCAGTAGATGCAGCTTCAACCGGATTCGATTTATTAACAGTATTCAGCACAACAAGTTTATCAACGTTATCGAACCTACCGACTACGTAAATGAGGTTTCCGGTAATTACAAAATCCCGGATATACGTGTTAGCGGAACCATACGAAGCAATCGGTGGATTATCATTTGGTCCGTTTGTCCAATCAAGTATATGAATCATATAAGGGATGTAGCTGGAACTTAGTTCTAATATGTAAAGATAACCTTGGTCTAAAACTACGCGGTCAATTATGTCGCTCCCCGGTAAATTATAGCGGAAATTTTCGACAACAGCAGATTCTGAACCGGGCATAAAAGTAGTAATTGTGTTGCCGATAGTTGCACAAACTATTCTTCCATTATTGTAATCAATGCTCACTGCTTCTTCCAAAACGGGAATTGAATAAGTTGGCTGCAAAGCCCCGTTTAAATTCATATTGTGTGCAAGAGCCGATTGAGAAACGAACACATTGCCGCTGCCATCATCTACGGCACAGTTTATCCATCCCCCAATGCCTGGCAATTCAACAATAGCCGAAGGCAATTCATTAATTGTTCCGGTTATTGAACGGGTGTACTTTATAACTTGCGCAAGTAGGTTTGTGCAGATTAGAAATACTATTAGAAAATAAAATCTTGTTAGCATTTTACCACCTCACATTTTTAAAAACTCTTATTGATATATCACTCAACGTTGATAATCGCTGCGAAGAATTTTCTATTTATGGATTTATTTTCTTTCTTATCTAAGCGAGTTAATCAGCATAATAAAAGCTAAAAGTGAAGAGGGTGTGTGAAAATAGGGTGTCAAACAAAATTTGGTTTCGTTTTTAAAATGAAATCAAAACATTTTTT
>DYJK01000002.1:0-7896 GCA_020723165.1 Melioribacter roseus
TTAGACCATTTATCACGTAATTCTGCTAACTTGTTTTGCATTTCGAGCGATGTTATACATGCCTTGTATGCATGTTCTTCTACCGGGATAGGTGCACCCCAAAACGCCATTACGGCGTCTCCTAAATATTTATCAAGTGTTCCTTCGTGACGAATTATTATATCTGTCATTTCATTTAAAAACTCATTGATAAAGCTTACCAGTTCTTCCGGCGGTTTCCTTTCGGCAAAAGTTGTAAAACCGGCTATATCACTGAATAAAACCGTGAGCATTTTCTTCTCGCCGCCAAGCTTCAGTTTATCAGGATTATTTATTAACTCATTTACAACAGATTTGTTTACATATTGGCTGAACATTCCCTTGATCAAAACATTCTGCCGGCGTTCGTTAAGGTAGTTGTATACAGTGCTTGTTATATATCCGAATACTATCGCTAAAGAAGGTGCTGTTACCGAGATGACTATATTTTTATCAATGAAAAAGTAGACTGAAAGTTTGTACAATCCATAGATTGAAAAAATAACCAGGAGCAGTACAGTTGTTTCCAACAAATACGAGAACCTAAACTTTATTTTTTTTAGAGATGCAACAATGAAAAACATTAATAAACTAATTATTACGATAGAAACAATTTCACTTGCCGGTGATTGCTTATAAAAGAAATTGTTATCTAGAACATTTTGAATTACCGTTGCATGAATTTCCACGCCGGGAATCATGTTATCACCACTCTTACCTTTGGAAAACGAGACCGGGAATATATCTTTATCCTCTGGCATTGTTGAACCGATAAGCACAATTTTATCTTTGAATGTTCCCTCCTCTTTGTAGATTTCCCATTCATCTACTCCCGATTCATACTCAATTTCGTCATTGCTGGTAAAAGTGCTGTCGTCTATTACTTCATAAAATTTGAAATAAGGGAATGATTTAAACCCCCCGTAATAATTTATAAGTAGGGTTGCATTGGTGAATTTAGGAATTTTGTTTTGTGAGTAACCAAAATTGTCATCTGCTGATACTGCTGTATAATTAAAATCATGATCAAAATATTTATTGAGCACTGCAAAACTGAAAGAAGGTATTTTAACAGATGTAGAATCATTTAACGAAAAAAGATTATACGGATGATACCTTCTTTTTACACCGTCGTCATCCCCTTCAATCTGTACAATGCCGATCGAACTATCTGCATCAAAAAATATATTATCAAAATTTTGTTTTATACTCCGGAATCCCTCTTCATATTCTGTATATAATGTTCCTTCCTTAAAACTCCTGAAATCCGAACCGCCGTATTTTAATTTTTGAATCAACGCTTCGCGTTCAATATCAATTTTACCGGCAACTACAACTTTACCGCTCTTCACAATAGCATCTTTCATCAAGCTGTCATTAGCACTGCTAATCCGGTCTGTGTCGGACATAATTATATCAATACCAATAGCTTTTGCGCCGGCATCCGATAAATTATTAATCAGCTTTGCAAATAGGTCTCTTGGCCAGGGCCATTCGTTATTTGGCGGAGGGATTTGATCGAACGATTCTTGCGAGATCTCTACAATAACAACTTTCGGCGAATCAATCTTTATTTCACCGCGCTCTTCAAAACGTTTATCGAGAAGTTCTAATTCTAACTTTTGAATCGGCGTAACTGGAAATATTATGGTAACAAGGATAACAACAAAAGCTGAAAGGAGAGCAAGTAAAATATTTTTCAAAAATCCTTTCAGCTTATTTTTTGAAGTTTCTGCCACCGCCAGTCTCTTAATCAAAATGTATAGCGAGTTGTTAATCCTATAATTGAATTTGTAGAACTGCCGGGTATTCTAAAAATTCTTGCCTGGAATGCAAGATTCAAATTTGCAAGGATATTATAATCTGCTAACAGCTCGAGTGCTTGTCTCTTAAAATCGCCAAAGCTAGGACTTAAATTTGCAGAGAGTAAAAGTTTATTCTCCATCATTTTGTACCTGGCGCCGACAGAAAGAGTTACATAATCAAAAGGTTCTGTTGTTGTTACTGATGTGGTACGATCAAATTTTTTAAGTTCGTTTGAACCATAAATGATTTGAAAAATTGTCGATAGCTCCGGATACCAATAACTGTTAAGAGTAAACGTACTTGAAATATAATTCGCATCTATCGGGGCGAAACTTTCATCGTCGCGTGTCTGCGTTATAAATGATAATGATGAACTGTGCCGTATACCGGCAACAAAATCATAAGAGAGCTGAATCAAAAAACGGTTTGTTAAATCATCAACTACATAATTTTGATAAGTTGTATCAGCCAATTTCAAGCCGTTATTGTAATCATACCGGTTGTACCCAAGTGTAATATTTGGGAAATCAACACGTGGAAAAATTGATATCGATGCACTTAAAGTTTGATACTTTGTAGTAGCAATTTTTGTGTCTTGTAAGTTATCTTCCAAATTTTCGTAACCCAGGGAAAGAAAAACTTTGTTATCAAACATCCTGATCCGATCAACAATATTATAACCTTTCACGTCCGTGCGTAAAAACGATTGACCGAATGAATAATAATCATTGCCTCTATAAATGTATGATGCCCTGAAAGAATTGTTTAAATAATTAAGGTTCAGTGCGGTTTCGGCTGCGAGCGATGCAAGCTCCTGGGGGTTTAACGGACCTATGTATTGATTAACTGTGATAATCGTACCGAGAACATCCCTCATAGTTTTTACCTGGTCCGGGTCAACATTATAATATCCATCTTCACCAAAGATAGAATCAATCTCGGAATCTGTAAGATCACCGGAATAAATATCTTTATTAAATAAACTTACCGCGGCTTGTGTTGTGAATAAAATATTTTGATCATCCAATGCAAATTTTATATCTGTTCCAAATACAGCATTCTCTTGCGGACGCGCACTCAATTCTACAGATTCTTTATCATCGATAGAATGTAAATATGTAAATCCTAACTGGAAATTTTCTCCGCTTCCGAATGATGGACGGATTGCAAATAAATTACGGGAATAAGTACCCAATCGTACTTTAGCGTATGGTGCACCATATTTATTCTGATCCACCGCAATAATGTTTGACGTAAACGAAGGTTGTTCCTGGTAAAGCGTATCAATCTTGCCTTCAATTTTTCTTTCGGTTTCACCATAAGTAGCTTGTATATTAAAAGCACCCAAATTTATATAACCGCTTACTCCGCGAATTCTTTTCCCATCAAGTATGATGTTAGGATACCTTGGATAAGTATCACCAACTTGTAATTCTAACCAATCACTCCCTTTAATAACTGCCGAATAACGATTATACGGCTGTAAATTTCCTTTTTCTTCCGAAGTAAAATAAAGATAACCATTCAGTCTCCAGGTATCATCAGAGGCATTCATATCCGCGGAAATATTGTTACGCCATGTTGACAGAGAGCCGAAATTTTCGCTACGTGATTCACCCTTAAGCTTACCAATAAATTTCCACCGGCTTTCTACTTCAGCAAAAATTTCGGTAGTAACAATCTGCATTGTTCTGCCAATTGTATGATAAAGATTCTCCTCTTTATCGTACACATCAACTTGCAAGGATCCGGCACCATACTTTATTTGATCTTGAATATTCTCACCGCTGATAACTATTAAGTCTCCGGCAATTAATGCTTGAGAGGAAAGATCTGTTCCATTTAAATAAATTTTTGTTTTTGATATGTCAATCGCATCCGAAGCTTTAATAAATGAAATTGAGATAAGTAGATTATCCTTTGTAAGAATTTCGCCATCAACGGGACTCAATACAATTATCTCTTTATCCTTATCCGATACCCCGGCTACGGCAATTTGAAGTGTATTAGCCCCTTGATCAATGCCAACCGGGTAAGTTTGGGTATTGCCATCCTTTAGATTGATAATGATGTAATAATCCAAATACGGGGGAACTACAACATCGGAAGGGATTGTACCGGCTGCCGTATTCCCGGTGATCAGCATTTCAATTTTCTGGAATTCATTTTCACCAAATGGTTTGTAAGCTATATAAAGAGAAGAAATGTTTTCTACGGTAACTAAGTCAGCAGTCAAAGTTAGAGGTGTTTTTTCTTTAGCATCGCCGATATTTACTGATAAAATATAATCGCTCACCTGGGCAAGAGAGATCGAGGTTAAAAAAGAAAATAAAAAACATAATAGTAAAAATTTTTTCATACCAACCTCGTCAAGTGTTTTTAATAAACATAATTTATTCTTGATTCCCTTCCGGAGTTGTTAAATATTCAATTTCAACTGTTCCATCATTTGTTTGCATCTTTAGTTTTTTAACCTGGGTTCTACTGGTTTGCCGGAATAAATCATTATCATTATCAGTTGAAGTTTCTAAGAAAAATGAACCATCAGGATTTATCCGTGCGGTATAACCGCCATTTACATTACCCTGGTTACCATTTGTTGTGGTAAACTCAACGTTTCCTCTGCGGACAAAAATTGTGGTTACACTGTCAAGGTTATCATGTCCAACAAAACCAATTGTTCCCCTAATAGAAGCAACAGCCGTAGGTGTGGTGAATTTAAATTCCTCTTCTTCGCTTTGCTTGTTTACATCAAAGCCTACCAAACCTTTTGTAATAACAGTATTCTTATTTAGGTTTTTATCTTTTTTCTCGCCATAAATATTTAAAATGGAATTTTCCCTAACTCGAAGCAATCCCGACCCATCGGTAAACAAAACCACGGCAAGTGATTTACTGCCGGTTTTAACTTCGCCCCCGGCAAAAAGTTGTGTACTGATTTTTGCTTCTTCCCAATCAATAGCATCGGAAGCTTTACGGTATGAAACATCCTTAACAACTTTTTTAACAATTGCGATAGGTGTATCAGATGGATTTAATTTTTCTTTATCGAATGTTAAACCTAAAAGAAGAATAAACCCGATACCAAACAAAATTATTTTTGGTTTTATCATGGCTAAAACCCTCATGTTTTCATTGTTCGGAAAAATTTATTGATTGAATAGCATCCCTATTTTGTTCAAGGTAATTAAGAAGCTGTACAAAATCCGTGAAGCTTATAGGATTGCCATTCTCGTCTGTAAATTGAATTTCGTCAATGCTGATCTCTCCATTTTGGAGTTTATCAAGAAATTCTTGATTAACCTGTCCAGAAAGCAAATCTGCCAACCTGATAAGATCCGGGTTAGTCTGCCTGGCTATTGCTGCCCTTCCAATAGAATTCGTTTTAAATAAAACAATAGGACTTGCCAGTTCATCTGTACCACCGGGGCGATCAATAACTGCCTTTACTACCATTACAACATTTGTATCAGGCAGCAATTCACCACTTAGAATATCTCTCAAATTTACAGAAGTAACATTACCTACATTATAATCGTTAATAATAGGTGTACGGGATGTTAAAGCAAGTTCATAATTCGTTTCGTCGTCATCGGCATAATTTGCAGTAACCTTATAACCCGATGCACCTATAGATGGTGTCCACTGCGATAAAATAGCACCAATATCATAAGAAGAACCTTCTATCGGTAATATTATAGTTGGCGGGGTTGGATTTAAAAATTCAAATTGATTTTGTGCAACATCAAGGAGGTCGCCGGAAGGATTGAACAATCGAAGATTAATAATAAAAATTCCGCTTGGTTTTCCTATTCTAAGAATTTCATCTGTTATAGATGAATTGTAATCTGTATTTTCAATTTGAATATCACTTGTGTTGAATTCATCGTTATAGAATGACCTTGAAGAAAAAATTCTGGTTCTGAATATTCCTACTCTTTCTACGCCGCTATTAAGATTTCTCCGCCAATCGATTGTCCCCTCAACATAAACATCAATATTAGGAGGTGTAATAACAATCTGCATTATTCGCGGCTGCGGTGCACCAATGTTTTGAAAATCAAAAGCAGCTAATTCTATTGTACTTAAATTCGGAAAGACTATTAGTTCAATAGATTGTGCATTGCTTTGATTATTTATAAAAATACCAAGTGCAATTATCGAAAGCATCACTATCTTCCGCATAATATCACTCCTTTTTTTCAAAAACATGTTATTGTTTAATAACTTGATTAGCTCCAGAGAAAAGTAACCATTTATTAGCATACACTCAAGAATTATTGAGACACCGAATGCCCCTTATCATAATTTATAACTAATTACAATTTACCTTTATAGGGATTTACCAAAACTACAATAGTGGGTAAGTGAAAGCGAAACAAACTATAATGATGTTTCGCTTCCCTCAACATTTTCGGAAAAACTAGTTTATTTTTTCACTCTTCTCAGAGTTAACAAAACCAAATTGCGGTGTAGGGTGGGCATCGACTTTAATCTCGCCAAAACGCGCTTCAAATTTATCGATATTGTCTTTCAGAGCACGCATCAGCATCTTTGCATGCTGCGGTGTTGTTATAATGCGTGATAGTACTTTAGCCTTGGGAACACCGGGCACAACGCGTGTAAAATCTATAACAAACTCCGCCGGTGAATGTGTTATAATTGCTAAATTCGAATAGATTCCTTCAGCTTCTTTTTCGCCTAATTCAATATTTATTTGCTGCTGCATTGGTTCTTTATTCTGTGCCATTTATTCCTCTTTGATTGCATAAAAAACCCACAATCCGCCAAACAGATTGTGGGTTAAACAAAATAATTAATTTAATTAATTTCTGTATTCGTCTGCTTTTTTGAAAGCTTCCATGGATTTATCTGTCATACCTAAATTAGCGTAAATTTTTCCAAGAAGATCCCATATTACCGGTTCACTCGGATTATTCTGCAAATATTTTTCCATCAAAGGAAGAGCAAGTTTAAACTTATCTTGATACGATATATCTTGTTTGCCTTCAGCTTCAGCTTTTTCTCTAATCTCTGTTCCCCATCTAACATACGTAACGCCCAAATTGTAGATTGCATTAACATATTCAGCATCCAGTTCAATAGCTTTGTTAAACTGTTCTTCAGCTTCAGGATACATTTTCGAATTTAATAATAGTACACCATAGTTATATCTGTAATATTTATTTTCAGGTTCCTTTTCAACACCGGCTTTGAAAGCATTCATTGCAACATCTAATCTGTTTGCACCGATGTAAGCATTGGATAATCTTAAAAGTATATCGCCATCTTCCGGAAATTTGTTTCTTCCTTCTTCAAGAACTTTTACAGCCTGGTTATAATAATTCATTGCTTCAACGCTATCTTGTGCTGATTTAGAAGTTCTATATTGTTCCATTAAAGAAGCTGCCTTATCATTATAAATTTGTCCCAGCATACCAAAACCATCGGCGCTTACACCCATTTTAACCATTGTTTTTAAGTGAGGGATGGCTTCTTCAGTTCTTCCCATATTTAGATAAGCATAAACTAAATTTGAGTAAGTAACAGACGAATCCGGTTCGCAAAGAATTGCATTATTAAACTGTGTAATTGCTTTTTCGAAAAACAGATTCATACTATCTTTGGTTGAAGCTTTAGCCCCGTTATTAAAATAGCTTACACCCTTATTAAAACCGGTTGCCCAATAATATTTTTTCGATTCGGTTATTTGCGATTTAAATTTTGCACTTGCATCTAATGATTTTGTAAATGATTCCAGCATTTTAGGTATATTCCCTTCTTCACCATACAAATAACCTAATAGATACCAACCTTCATCGCTTTTGGGATTTTTTTCAACATCTTTCATCAAAGCTTCTTTAGCTTTGTCGTATTGTTTCTGATTGATGTAGAGTTTTGCGCCGGTCAATTCTGGGGAAGAACATTCAAAAGCCATAAAACCCATAACCATAGCAAGTAAACTTAAATACAAAACTGCCTTTTTCATTATATCTCCTAATTAAATAAAAACGTGATTATGATAAGTAAAAATAACCAATTTAGGATTCGCAAGTCAAGGTTAAATTGGGT
>DYJK01000002.1:7996-31639 GCA_020723165.1 Melioribacter roseus
TTATGATAAGTAAAAATAACCAATTTAGGATTCGCAAGTCAAGGTTAAATTGGGTAATCAAACTATGTTACCATTATAGATTTTGAAAATTTCCTTTTACCAGTTGTGCTAATTAACATTAAAACGTTAGAAAGAAATTATTTTTTGAATTGAGTTTTGAATTAAAAATTTAAGGACAATAGAACGCAGATAAAATATGATTATTATGAAAAATCATGGTAAAACATAAGTAATCTTAAAAACTCGACTCGCTCAGCTTTGGCTAAGCGAGTCTGCTGCTATTCTTTAAGAAATAATTAATTCACACTGCCGGTTCTTTAAATTGATTTTAGAACAACAAAGGAATATTTTTGATAATAAAGGAGACAAAATTTTGAGAACAGAAGAGATAATCCGCAGCGTACCCAAAGTTTTGCTTCATGATCACTTAGATGGCGGTCTCCGTCCTCAGTCAATCATTGATCTTGCCAAAGATATCAAGTACAACAAGCTGCCTACCGCTGATGCCGGCGAACTTGCCGAATGGCTCCACCGGGGGGCTAATAAAGGAAATCTTGTTGAATACTTACAAGGATTCGAACATACTTGCGCTGTAATGCAGACTAAAGAATCTCTCTACCGCATTGCCTACGAGATGATGGAGGATATGAAAAACGATGGTGTTTGTTATGTTGAGACAAGATTTGCACCCGTGTTTCATGCGCAGAAAGGTTTGTATCACGAAGAAATAATTCAAGCAGTACTCGATGGATTGGAAAAAGGGAAAAATGATTTTGGAGTTGGCTATGGTTTGATATTATGCGGTATGCGCAATATGAAAAACTCGCTCGAAATTGCAGAACTTGCAGTTAGTTTCAGGAAAGACGGCGTCGTAGGTTTTGATCTTGCCGGTGAAGAAGGCGGCTACCCCCCTAAAAAACATCTCGATGCATTTCAATATATCAAACAGAAAAATTTCAATATTACAATCCACGCCGGTGAAGCATTCGGGAAGGAATCAATCTGGCAAGCAATACAAATGTGCGGCGCTCACCGCATAGGGCATGGTACACGAATTATCGAAGATATAGTATTTGATAGAGACGGCAAAGTTGTTGTACTCGGTGAACTTGCTCAATACATTCTTGATACCAGGCTGCCAATAGAAATTTGTCTTTTGAGTAATGTTCATACCGGTGCCGTTGATAAGCTGGAAAATCATCCATTCATTAAACTTTACAAAGAAAAATTCCGTGTCTTTCTTAATACTGATGACAGACTGATGAGCAATACAACCTTAACAAAAGAATATACAACAGCTAATGAGTTGTTCGGTTTGAATCTTGATGATGTTGAAAAGTTAAATATCAACGCTATGAAATCTTCGTTCCTTCCCTACAAAGAAAGATTAAACTACATCTATCGTATAATTAAACCCGGTTACCAAAAAATGCGTGACCAGTTACTTTCACTAAAAGCTTGATGGATTTATGGCTAAACCTCTATTCAAAAATTATTCGTACAATTTCGATAAAAACGAAAAGAAAATTCTCCTTAGTTTCTGTAAAACTTTACTAAAACAAATGACATCTGATGAAAAATTTTTTACGGATGTCCGCTCGTTCAATTCTATTGTTGATAAACTGAATTCCGCAGATGAAGAAGTTAAGTTTACAAAGGAAGAAAAAACCAAACTAGTTTTTCGTTTGAAAGAAAATGTTGATCACATGCACAAACAGATTAAAAGCAGCGGATTCTTAAAACGCTGGTTATATAAATCTGCATATAAGCAGTACAACGGATTAATGGAAAAATATTTTATTGATTAACAACCTCCCCATATCCCCTTCCTTAGTAAGGAGGGGGAACTCAAGGGGGTGGTCTTTATGAGAGAAAACGATGCTCACACAGACAAAAACAATCAAAGCTCCGCGAGGAAAAGAAATAGCTTGTAAAGGATGGATTCAAGAAGCGGCTATGCGCATGCTTATGAATAATCTCGATCCTGAAGTAGCAGAACGACCGGATGATTTAATAGTTTACGGCGGATCAGGCAAAGCAGCACGTAACTGGGATGCATTCGAGGCAATTGTTTCATCACTAAAAAATTTAGAGAACGATGAAACACTGCTTGTTCAATCGGGCAAACCGGTTGCCATTTTTAAAACCCATACAAACGCACCACGTGTTATCATTTCAAATTCAATGCTTGTACCGGCTTGGGCAACGTGGGATGAATTCCGGCGGCTCGATGCACTTGGCTTAACAATGTACGGGCAGATGACTGCCGGGAGTTGGATCTATATCGGTACACAAGGAATTTTACAAGGAACGTATGAGACATTTGCCGAATGCGCACGAAAATATTTCAATGGAACGTTATCCGGAAAATTTTTACTTACCGCTGGATTAGGAGGGATGGGCGGTGCACAACCATTAGCTGCAACTATGAATGGTGCTGCATTTTTGGGAATTGATGTTGACCGCTCGCGAATTCAAAAAAGAATTGATACCGGTTACACTGATATCTTAACCGAAGATTTGGATGAGGCACTATCTATAGTGCTAAAAGCAAAAGAAGAAAAAACTGCGATCTCAGTGGGACTTGTTGGAAATGCCGGTGAAGTTTTACCGAAAATTTTAGAGAGAAATATTATTCCGGATATTATTACAGATCAAACTTCCGCACACGATACTTTGAACGGCTATGTTCCAATGGGAATGAGTTTGGCAGAAGCTGTTGAGTTAAGAAAAAGCAATCCGGCTAAATATATTGAGCTCTCTAAAAAAACAATTGTAACACATGTAAAAGCTATGCTTGAATTTCAAAAGCGTGGTTCAATTGCTTTTGATTACGGAAATAATATAAGAGGTGAAGCAAAGGATAATGGCTTGCAAAACGCATTCGATATTCCCGGATTTGTACCTGAATATATCCGTCCTCTATTTTGTGATGGGAAAGGTCCATTCAGATGGGCTGCGCTTTCCGGCGATCCAAAAGATATTTTTACTACCGATAAGGCTGTCATCGAAACTTTTCAAGAAAACAAAGCGCTTATCCGCTGGATTGAAATGGCACAGAAGAAGGTTCACTTCCAGGGATTACCGGCGCGTATCTGCTGGCTTGGATATGGTGAACGGGCTAAGATGGGTAAAATTTTTAACAAGCTTGTTGCCGATGGAAAAGTAAGTGCGCCAATTGTAATTGGAAGAGATCATCTTGATTGCGGATCAGTTGCCTCACCTAACAGAGAAACAGAAGGAATGATTGACGGTAGTGATGCAATTGCAGATTGGCCAATTTTAAACGCATTGCTGAATGCAATCGGCGGCGCTAGCTGGGTCTCGGTTCATCACGGCGGCGGTGTTGGAATTGGTAAATCTATTCATGCCGGGATGGTGGTTGTAGCAGATGGCACTCCCGAAGCAGAAGCAAGAATCGAACGTGTTTTAACTTACGATCCCGGGATGGGCATTGTTCGACACGCTGATGCCGGTTACCAGAAAGCTATTGATAATGCAAAAAAATTCGGTGTTAAAATTCCAATCCCGTTTTCACGGGATAAGTGTTGAAATAATTAACGGAGCTAATAATGAAAATGAAAGTATTAATCGCAGACAAATTTCCGGAACAGTATATTCAAAGATTGAAAGACGCAGAGATTGAAGTGATCTACAACCCTAAGTTAGGAGAGAATGATTTACCGGAAGCTGCGAAAGAAGTTGACTGCTTAGTCGTAAGATCAACAGTTGTTAATGCGGTAACAATTGAAAGTTCGAAAACATTAAATCTTATTGTAAGAGCCGGTGCCGGTGTTAACAATATAGATATCAAAGCTGCAAATAAGAAAGGTGTTTACGTTTCCAATTGCCCGGGTAAAAATTCAATTGCAGTTGCAGAACTTGCAATCGGGATGATGATTGCTCTGGACAGAAGAATACCACACAATGTTGCCGATTTCAAAGCCGGCAAGTGGAACAAAGGTGAATATTCAAAAGCTGAGGGATTATTCGGCAAAACACTTGCTATTGTTGGTTACGGTGCTATTGGTAAAGAAGTTGCAAAGCGTGCTCAAGCTCTTGGTATGAATATTTATGCAAAAGATATTTCACGCATAGAAGGTTATGGTGTAAAAGATTTTTCCGAGTTCGATCAAATACTTCCCATTGCAGATATTGTGACTCTTCATCTCCCGGCAACTTCGCAAACAAAGGGTCTGTTCAATGACGCTATGTTTAAGCTGATGAAACCGGGTGCTATATTGATAAATACATCACGGCAAGACGTTATTGACGAAGAAGCATTGATCAAAGCGGTTAAAGAAAAAAATCTAAAGGTTGGTCTCGATGTATTTAAAGGTGAGCCGGAAGAAAAAAGCGGACCGGTTTCATCAAAACTACAAGAACTCGATAATGTTTATGTAACTCACCACATCGGAGCTTCAACAGAACAAGCTCAAAATGCCGTTGCAGAAGAAACGGTGAACATTATTCTTCAATATATTAATAGCGGTGTGATTGCTCATTGGGTTAACCGTGCAAAGATAACCGATGCACATTATCAGTTCGTGGTTAAACATTACGATAAACCCGGCGTTCTCGCTTCAATTTTAGATGTACTTAGAGAAGGATCGATTAACGTAGAAGAAGTTGAAAATATTATTTTCGACGGTGGATTAGTAGCGTGCTGTACCATGAAACTTCGAAGTGCTGCTACGTCGGAAATGTTGGAGATAATCAGGAATAATCCAAATGTGATAACTTATTCACACGTTGGGTTGGATGAAGGTTGATTATACTCTACTACCTAGAGTCGGTAAAAATTTTAGAGCGAAACGTAGTTTCGCTCTTTTTTAAATATTATGAACTCGTTG
Source organism: Melioribacter roseus (assembly GCA_020723165.1). Taxonomy (GTDB): domain Bacteria; phylum Bacteroidota; class Ignavibacteria; order Ignavibacteriales; family Melioribacteraceae; genus DYJK01. Next base: position 12,850 of record DYJK01000002.1, read on the forward strand.
TGTGAATTAATAATTACATAATCAAACACAACCCCTTAAAAATTTTCACTCAATTATCTTTTGTTGGTCGAGCAAACTGCTCGACTTACATTTTGTAAAAACGATTTTATCCCGGAAAGAGTGTGCCGCATAAATAACAACCGGAAAGGATTAATGTTTGATCAGAACAACCGGCTATTATGATTCATTACTCAAAAATTAAATGGATGACCCGGTGAAGTGCTCTACAACCGGGAAAAGAAATGAAGTTAAATTATTTTTATATCAAACATGTCGTCTAAAATACCGCGGTAATAAACAATCTTCATCAATTCTTCGAGAGCATCAATTTCATTTTGTGTTATCTCGTAATAAACAGAATTGAAATTTTCACGAATAAATAATTTTGCATTATCATCAAAATCGGTTTTGGCAATATTATCATCGATCGAATCTTCAATCAATTCGTCAATTCCCGAAGTATATTTATTTATTAACTCAATCGAATCTTTATCGTGTGAAGCAGCAACAAAATTCACATAAGGCAGATCAACCATATCGGTAATCTGGTCGGCTAAGCTGATGGCATTGTTAAAATCCCACGATTTGAAATTGGCATCACCAACTACCAAAAAATTATTGGTTCTATCCGGCTCTATATCCGTATCAATAGTTACTTCAACTTTTGAAGAATATTTTTCTTCAAACAGTACCTTGGTTAAAATAATCTCATTTAAAGAAATATCTCCGCGGACAAAAACGTTTGCGAGTGATCTTTCTTCATTTTGCGATAAATAAAAATATGCATTCGAAAGCGCACCATCGAATGAAATACCGGTTTTACTGGAGACAAAAAGGTTGCGGTGTTTAATCAAATCCATGCTCGGAATTAAAGCCACAGCCGTTGTATCGTGTTCAAGTTCCTTTGTAAGGAGGGATGATTCCTTAACAATAAATTGGAGATCGTCATGTTTACCAAGAATGTTCATAAAAATCGAGGCATAAAAATTTTGAGGAAGCATTACCTTCATTACATCTCCGTTGTTTAAAATGAAAAAGCCGCTACATTAAAGCGGCTTTAATTGGAATCGATTTAATTACTTTACTTTTTTATCTTTAATACGGGCAGCTTTACCGGAAAGTTTTCTTAAGTAAAATAGTTTGGCTCTTCTAACTTTGCCTTCGCGAAGAATTTCAACTTTAGAGATTTTTGGCGAGCTGTAAGAAAAAATTCTTTCAACACCCACTCCACTGGAAATTTTTCTAACAGTGAAAGTTTTGTTCAATCCGTTACCGCGTATGTTGATAACATCACCTTCATAAGGTTGAATTCTTTCTTTATCGCCTTCAATAACTCTCACATGCACTCGAATGTGATCTCCGGTTTTAAATGCGGGAAAATCAGTTCTCATCTGATCCGCAACCAGTTCTTTTAGATTATCCATTGTTACTCCAGATTATTTATTTTTTTCCACTTATCGGTTAATAATTTCGATTGTTCTTCTTTCCAATCTTTAATTTTTTTTTCGTGACCTGAAAGTAAAACTTCCGGTACTTTTAAATTTTTATATTCAGCCGGCCGCGTGTAATAAGGTGCCTCTATAATGTCACCATCCATCAAGGAATCGTTTAATGCCGATTCGCTGTCATTAAGAACACCGGGTATCAGTCTTACAACAGAATCAATAATAACAAGCGCTGCAATTTCACCACCGGTTAGAACGTAACGACCGATCGATATTTCATCAGTAGCAAATTTTTGACGGACACGGTCATCGATACCTTTATAGTGCCCGGCAATAATCATTATTTTTTTTTTGAGAGAAAATTTATTGGCAGTTTTTTGATCATAAAATTTTCCTCCCGGTGAGGGGAAAATAACATGATCATATTTTCTTTCACTCAAAAATTTTTCAATACATTCAAAGAACGGTTCCGGCTTAAGAAGCATACCTGGTCCGCCGCCAAACGGCTTATCATCAATTTGCTTATGCTTATCGTAAGCATAATCACGCAGATTGTGAACAAAAATTTCAACTAATTCTCTTTCTTGTGCTCTCTTTATAATACTTGTATTAAGAGGACTAACAAGAGAATCGGGTACGGCAGATATAACATCAATCCTCATCATAAAGCAGATCGCAATCTTTAACTAAGTCCAATCTTTTTTTCACCGGATCAATTTTATGAATATAATCTTTTACAGCCGGTACGAGTATTTTTCTATTATTCAAATCCGTAACAACATAAACATCATTTGCCGGAAGTAGATAAACATCGCTCACATGACCGATCAAAAGAGCATTACGGAATACTTCCGCACCGATCAGGTCGTGGATAAAAAAAGTATCTTTGTCCAGCTTAACCAGGTCAGTTTCAACAACATAAATTTTCTTACCGATTAGAAGTTTTGCATCTTGCTGATTATCAAAACCTCTAAATTTAATTTCTACTTTGCCCTCAAACCCTTTAACATCTTCAACAACAAAATCTTTTTTATTATTGAAGAAATCGATATAAACCCTCTTTAAGCGAAAGAAACGTTCGCTGAAATCAGAAAAGGATTCAATTAATACATACCCTTGCGAACCAGTAACAGCTTTTACTTCTGCAATAAGAAAGTATTGATCCACTAATTATTCAATTAGTCTAATATCTTTAAAATCGCACGTTTACCGTCTTTAGCAGCAATTGCAGTAAGCAAGGTTCTCATAGCTTGAGCAGTCTTACCTTGTTTGCCAATAACTTTACCAACGTCTTCAGCACCGACTTTTAAAGTAAGCTCGATAGTTTTTTCATCCGGAGTAGCTTCTTCGATAGAAACGCCGTCGGGATTATCGACAAGGTGCTTTGCGATGAATTCAATAAATTCCTTCATATTAGTACCTATAATTAGTGAAAAGGGTACGTAATTAAAGTGCAAGCCGCGCCCCCTACCGGTTTAAGCTAATTCGGAAGCAGTACCCTATACTTCCGCTGCACTGTCCGTCTTCGATTCCTCTTTTTCAGCGGATTTCTGTTTCTTTGCTTTAGCTTTTTCAGATTTCTTTTTCAAAGCTGCGGCAAGATTTGCTTCTTTAAGTTTGTTCCATTCATCAAACTTTACAGCAATCTGCTCTTCAGATAAACCTTTTTTCTTCAACTCTCTTTTTAAGAGTATTCCTTGATTTGTAAAAATATTTTTAACGGTATCTGTTGGCTGTGCACCAACACCTAACCAATATAAAGCACGATCCTCTTTAATTTCAATTTGAGCCGGATCAACTTTAGGATTATATAAACCTATTGCTTCAATAAATTTACCATCTCTTGGTGAACGTGAATCTGCAGCAACTACTTTGTAGACCGGCTGCTTCTTCTTTCCCATTTTTCTCAGTCTTAACTTAACTGCCAATTTAGTTATTCCTCCAATTAAATTATGTTAATTATATTTTATGTTTTTTAAATTCATTAATCCTTGTTTGCCGGATTTTGAATTCAGCATCTTAACCATTTTCTGCATTTCGTCAAACTGTTTAATTAAACGGTTAACATCCTGGATCGAATTGCCGCTTCCGCGAGCAATTCTTTTTCTTCTGCTTCCGTTTAATATCCTTGGATTCGATCGTTCAACTTTAGTCATCGATTGAATTATCGATTCAACCTTTACCAATTGTTTATCATCAACATCGGCATTTTTAACAGCGGAACTAACGCCGGGAATCATGGACAATAACGATTTAAGCGAACCCATTTTTTTGATCATCTTTATTTGTTTCAAGAAATCATCAAAGTCGAATTTATTCGCAAGAAATTTTTTCTCGAGATCCTCGGCTTCTTTCTCGTCAAACTGTGCCTGAGCTTTTTCAACTAAACTTACAATATCTCCTTTGCCAAGAATGCGCGATGCAAGCCGATCAGGATAGAAAATTTCAATCGAATCAAGTTTCTCACCTAAGCTTGTAAATTTAACCGGGCGATCGACAACAGCACGAATAGAAAGAATGCAACCGCCTCTTGCGTCACCATCCATTTTTGTAGCAACAACACCGTCAAAATCTACCTTCTCATGAAAAGCTTTCGCAGAATTTACAGCATCTTGCCCGGTCATTGAATCAACCACAAACAAAGTTTCAGTTGGATTGATCTTTGTTTTGATTGCGGCAGCTTCATTCATCATATCATTATCAACGTGTAATCTGCCGGCAGTATCGATAATAACAGTGTTTAAGCCGTTCTCTTTTGCAAATTTGATTGACTCGGAAGCAATCGTCACCGGGTCTTTGCTGTTATCAATTGAAAAAACCGGAACATCAATTTGAGATCCAAGAATTTTTAATTGACTAATAGCAGCCGGCCGGTAAACGTCAGCAGCAACTAAAAGAACATTTCTTCTTTTATTTTTTAAATACTTTGCAAGTTTAGCACTAAAAGTTGTTTTACCGCATCCTTGCAAACCTATAAGCATTATGCTCGTTAATCCGGAAGGATTAACACTCAATTCAAAGCCGGTACTACCAAGCAGCTTTACCAGCTCATCATAAATAATTTTTGTAATGAGCTGCCCCGGCGTAACTGAAGTTAAAACTTCCTGGCCAAGTGCTTTCTGTTTTACATCTTCAATAAATTGCTTAGCAACTTTGTAATTTACATCAGCATCTAAAAGAACACGCCTGATATCACGTAACGTATCGGATATATTGGTTTCTGTTAATTTACCCTGACCCGTTACTTTTTTAAGAGCCCGTTCCAGCTTCTCAGTTAATTCTTCGAGCATTGCCTTTCAGTCCAATTAAAAGATAATAAAAAGGGAATTCATTTCAAAAATGAATTGATTAACTTTCTTTAAGGGCATTTGCTCCAGATACAATTTCAATGATTTCCTTGGTAATTGCAGCTTGTCTTTCCTTATTATAAGTAAGCTGCAATGATCGTATCAATTCTTTCGCATTTTCTGTTGCCATATCCATCGCTGTCATCCTAGCGCCAAGTTCTGCTGCATAGGATTCAAGAAATACCCTCCACATCTGGGCTGATAGATGTTTTGGCAAAAGATCGTTAATAATACCTACTTTATCCGGTTCATAAATATATTCAGCAGTGTTCGTCTTCCCCTCTTCTGTAATAGGAATTATAGGGAGAAATTGTTCGACTGTGGTTTTCTGCTGAATAACAGATCTAAATTCATTGAATACAATATAAACTTTATCAACATCACCGGATAAATATTTCTGAGTCAAATCTTTTACTAATCCGGAAGCAAATTCAAATTTTAAGTGAGAGAAGATTCCAATATGGGAACCAACTACATTGAATGGTCTTTTTGTAAAATAATCATTTCCTTTTTTACCAACACAATATAAATCAATATTACTGCCGCTATAAAACGTATTAAATTCATTACGGGCAAGCTCTTCTACCTGACGTATAATATTCATATTAAAGCCGCCGCACAAACCGCGATCCGAGGTAACCACAACCAAAGCAATTCTTTTTACTTCGCGTTCTGAAATTAATTCGTTATTTATATTTGTCTCGATATTAAGAAGATGATTTAATACTTCGGCAATTTTATGGGAATACGGGCGCGCATTCATAATATTTTCTTGTGCACGGCGCAACCTTGCAGCAGCAACCATCTTCATCGCCTTGGTTATCTGCTGTGTGTTTTTTACACCTTTTATTCTTCTTTTAATATCCCGTAATGTTGCCATAAATCATCAAAAATGATCTTTAATTTTTCTTAAACTTACTTGAAAATTCCTCGACAGCTTGTTTCAACAAATGAATCGTATCATCCTTCAATTCTTTTGTTGAACGGATGTTTTCGTAGATTTGTGGAAACTTTAATTCAGCAAATTCATGGAATTCTTTTTCAAATCTTTTTACGTCTTTCAATTCAACATTTTCTAAATAATTGTTTGTACCGGCATAAACACTTACAACTTGCTTTTCTACAGCGACCGGTACATACTGACCTTGTTTTAGTAATTCAACTAACCTTGCACCTTTTGATAAGGTTCTTAGGGTTGCTCTATCAAGATCGGAACCAAATTTTGCAAATGCTTCCAATTCACGGTACTGTGCAAGATCAAGTTTCAATGAACCGGCAACTTTTTTCATCGCTTTAATTTGTGCGTTACCGCCTACACGTGATACCGATATACCAACATTTATAGCGGGTCGTACGCCAGAGTTGAACAAATTCGGTTCGAGATAAATTTGTCCATCAGTAATTGAAATAACATTTGTAGGAATATACGCAGATACGTCACCTTGTTGTGTTTCAATTATTGGCAGAGCAGTCAAACTTCCGCCGCCTAATTCCTCACTTAATTTTGATGCACGTTCAAGTAAACGTGAATGGAGATAGAAAACATCACCGGGATAGGCTTCACGTCCGGGAGGTCTTCTCAGCAATAATGATAGTTCGCGGTACGCAGCGGCTTGCTTGGAAAGATCATCATAAATCACAAGTGCATGCCTACCGGTATCTCTAAAATGTTCACCTAATGTTGCACCAGAATATGGTGCAATATATTGCAGCGGTGCCGGGGATGAGGCCGGTGCAGAAACAACGGTTGTATATTCCATAGCACCTTGTTCTTCAAGTTTCGCAACAACTTGTGCTATTGTAGAATTCTTTTGCCCAACAGCAACATAAACACAATATACCGGTTTTATGCCGTACTTTTTAGCTTCTTCAGTATGTGTAAATTTTTGATTGATAATTGTATCGATAGCAATTGCAGTTTTACCGGTTTGGCGGTCGCCAATAATTAATTCTCTTTGACCCCGTCCGATAGGAATCATAGCATCAATAGCAGTAATACCGGTTTGCAATGGTTCTTTAACTGGTTGACGATTAATAACGCCGAGTGCTTTACGTTCAATAGGCATGTACTTTTCAAATTGAATAGTACCTTTACCATCAACCGGTTCGCCGAGAGGGTTTACAACTCTTCCTAATAGCTTATCACCCACCGGGAATGAAGCAACACGTTTTGATCTCTTAACAGTATCCCCTTCTTTGATGAGTGTGCTTTCACCAAAGAGAACGCAGCCAACGCTGTCTTCTTCAAGGTTCAAAACCATACCGGTTACATCATTGGGAAATTCTACAAGTTCACTTGCCATAACATTAGTTAAACCATACACTCTTGCTATACCATCACCAACTTGAAGTACAGTTCCTACTTCATAAACTTCTACCTCATTATCAAATCCGGCGAGTTGCTTTCTTAATATTGCAGAAACTTCGTCTGGTCTTATTTCGGCCATAAATTTATCCTAATTATTCTTTATACTAATTTCTTCTGAGAATTTTTTTCTTAAAATTTCTAACTGGTGTTTAACTGACGCATCAATAACGGTATCTTTAATTTTAACTACAAATCCTCCAATCAATCCAGGATCAAGGTTATACTTGGATTGGATTGTTTTGCTTGTTTGTCTTTCTAAATTTTTAACCATATTATTTTTAATATCATCGTTAAGCTCAACAACTGATGTAATTTCTGTTCTAATAATCCCTTCTTTTTGATCACGGAGGTTTAGGAATTCAGTCATTATCTCATAAAGTAAATCTTCTCTATTCTTATCAACAATGAAGCAAAGAAAATCAATAATTTCTTTTGAAACCTTTGTATTAAATAATACGGTTAGGATATTCTTTTTGTCTTTTTGTTTTATGACTGGATTTCTAAGGACTGCACGTAGTTCTTTTGAGCCTTGTACAGTATTAAAAATAAATTCTGCATCTTCAGAAAATTTTTTCAAGGATACTTTTTCTTCAGCTAACAGAAAAAGCGAATTCGCGTAACGGTATGATATCCTATAAACACTCATATTAATTCTTTGAGAGATCCTTCAAATAACTATTAACCAATTTAATTTGTTTATCCTTATCAAGATTTTCTCTTAGGATTTTCTCGGCAGCTTGAACGGCAATATCAGCTACTTGATCTTTAAGCTTAGAAAATGCTTCTGCATTTTTTCTTTCAATTTCATGTGTAGCATCTTCAATCATCTTTTTAGATTGGGTTTTGCTTTCGTCTAAAATTTGGCTCTTCAATTTCCCGGCATATTCACGGCTCTGTTCAATAATTTTGTGAGCTTCTTCTTCGGCTTTCAAAATACTTACTTTATTATCGGCAATTAGTTTCTCGGCTTCTTTTTTTGCTGTTTCAGCTTTATCGAGCGAATCCTTAATGAAATTTTCTCTTTCGTTTAAGGAATTTAGAATCGGCTTCCATGCAATCCGTTTTAATATTAGAAGCAAGAAAATAAATGTTACAACAGTCCAAAGAATTACCCCCGGATTAACATCAAGTGGTCCGCCACTTGATTCTCCGCCGCTGTAAAATGCTAATAGTAATAAATTGTTTAATATCATTATTCAAAACCTATGTTTGGTATTAAGACTGACCAAATTATTTTAAAGCTAAAAGAATACAAATAACCAATGCAAATAATGAAATACCTTCGATAAGAGCAGCAGCAATAATCATAGATGTTCTGATATCTCCGGCTGCTTCTGGTTGACGACCGCTGGCTTCCATAGCCGAACTTGCTAATCTACCAATTCCGAAAGCACCACCGATGACTGTTAAAGCGGCTCCAAAACCGGCTGCTAAATATGCGAATTCCATTTAACTATCCTCCTATAATATTTATGTTATTAATGCTCTTGATGTACTGCCATGCCGATAAACAAAGATGAAAGCATGGTAAAAATATATGCTTGTATTAAAGCAACCAAAATTTCAAGTAAGAAAATAAATAGTGCAAATGATATCGATACCGGTACAACAAAGTATGTCCTTAATATAAATATTAACCCTATCAACGCCAAGATAACGATATGCCCGGCGGTCATATTTGCAAATAAACGAATTGCCAATGCAAATGGCTTTGTAAACAATCCTAATATTTCTACAACAAGCATAATTGGCAACAACCAAAACGGAATGCCGTGGGGAATCAATCCTTTGAAATAACCAAACAATCCATTTTTAAAAATTCCACCAAGCTGTATCACCGCAAACGATATGGTAGCTAATGTAGCTGTTACGGAAATATTGCTTGTTGCAGTAGCGCCATAAGGGATTAGCCCAAGGAAATTACATGTAAGTATGAAAAAGAAAACTGTTAACAAATAAGGAAGAAATCTTTCGTAGCCATGACCAATGGTCGGTTTTGCTATTTCATCACGTACAAAGACAATAAGTACTTCTAATAAATTTGTAACACCTTTGGGAACTAAAGATTTTTTGTAAGACCGGGTTGCTGCGATAAAAGCTAAAATTAAGAGTATAACAGCAATCCACATGAAAACAACATGCTTAGTGGGTGTGACATCAATACCAAACAAATGAATTTGGGGAAGATGTATAACTCCAAATGGTGTTAGATCAATCTCCCGGGCATCCAGAACATGGTGCATTATCCAGCCCGTATCTTGAGCACCGGATTTTACTGTTTGTAATGTATCTGCGACAGTCTTAAGTGTATCTGGATTCCACATTTTATGCGTTTTTAGTAGATTTTAATTGCTTTTCTAACTTATTCTTAATTAATATTATTTCATATACTAACAACAAAACGTACCACAAAAAGAATACAAATATAAAGCCATAAACATCAATATTCAAATATTTTAGCGTTATAAAAAGTGCGGCAAGCATTAAAATAAGTCTGAATACCATACCTCCTAAATTAAATATCAAAAAAATTTTATTCGATTTATTGAATGATTGAGAAAATAAGGTATAAAAGATTAGAAAATTTATGAAAGGAATTAGGATGCCTAAAGATAAGGACACTAAAATTTGAAACGAGATTAAATTAAAATGGAATAATAATTGTGAGAGCACAATAGCAACGATAAAAAATAATAACGGTACCTTAATTTTTTTTATCAATCTTACTCTTATTATTTAATCGTATTACTGTTTTGATAAAATTATAAATACCAGCAAATCCGCCTAAGAATGAAAAAACTATTATTAATAACGGGGTTGTATTTAATTGTTGATCAAGCCATCTACCAAGAAAGAACATTATAATTATTGTTGCCGCTAATTGAGTCCCTAATCCTAAGTACGGACCAACCGAACGATAACTGTCTGAAAATTTTTTAGTATAGCTATTTTTTAATTCCATTACTAAGTTGAAGTTTTAGCTGTACCATCCATAGAACTTTTGCCGTCGAATAATGCACCTTCTTCGATAACCAATACCTTGGCAAAAAGATCTCCTTTCAAAACAGATTTAGGTTCCAATCTTAATTTATCTGAAACTGAAACTTTACCTTCAACTTTTCCATTCATATTTATATTGTGCGCGGTTAATTCGCCCTTTATCACACAAGTTTCACCAATAGTTAGATTACCGTTAATAGTTACATTACCGTTGATAAAACCATCAATTCTAACATTACCTTCACTGTGTAAATTTCCATCAATCTGTACACCGGCACTGATAATACTAACATCTTCTGCATGTGATTCTTTTTTAATTGCCATTTATTTCTCCTTAATTAAATATCAATTTTGATGGGTCAATTGTTTTTCCTTTATGCCAAACTTCAAAGTGTAAATGAGGCCCGGTTGAATTCACCCCGGAATTTCCGCTAAGTGCAATTAATTCCCCACTATTTACAAAATCTCTTTGTTTAACTAATAGTGATGAACAATGCTTATAAATAGAATAATATTCGTCATCATGTTCAACAATAATCATGTAACCGTCGTTAAGGGTGTAATCGGCAAAAATTATCAATCCACCGGCAGAAGCATAAACGGGTGTACCGGTTTTCATACCAAAATCCAATCCAAAATGACCTTTAACCGGGTCATATTTATTCGTTAGGATTCCATTAGCCGGCTGCTGAAAAACAATTACAGATGATTTTTTTGTTTCTTGATTTATAAGATCAATCAATTTTTGAAATGCTAAAAATATATTTCCGCCTACATCAATCTTTTTGGTAATTGGTTTTTTAAGTTTATCGTACAAAGAATCATCGGATTTAATTGAATCTTTTGTTGCTAACTCTATTGCATATTTCATTCGTTCATTCGTATTCGAAATTACTTGCAGAGTATTTGTAAGCACTTCTACTTTATTCTGTAATTCATTAATCTTTTCTCTTTGAGATTTCAATTCCTGGTTATCTAAAACAAAAAGAAAATCTTTCAAAGGTGTAATCGACAATATGAAAATTAAAACAAACCAGGCAACAATAGTGTAGAGTGCAATATATGCAGCGGATCTCAATAAACTCAGTTTGTACCTTGTAGTACTGGTCTCCGGGAAATTTGGTGTAACGTATATTGAAGATTTTTTAATAAAATCTAAACTGAACCACTTCATTGTTCTGCCTCAAATGGGTAGTAAATATAAAGAATTGGTCAATTTTTTTCAGGAGTTAATATTGAATCTATCTTTTCAATAATCCCAGAAGGTTTTAACAAAAAACCGCAATCAAAAGTTTTAATAGGGCATTTTTTGTGACCATGAATTCCACAAGGTTTACAATCCAACTCATCGTAAGAAAGAAATAAACTTCCACTATTATATGGGTAGAAACCGAATTTCGGAATTGTTGAGCAATAAATAGTTATTACCGGTATATCAGCAGCCATCGCCATATGAGTAGGTGCACTATCGTTACAAATCAGCAACGAACATTTTTTTAGTAGTGCAATTGATTCGATTATAGACAAGCTACCGGCAAGTGAAAAACATCCGGTTTGGCTTGATTGTGATATTTCATCACAAAGCGATTTATCCTCTTTACTTCCAATTAAAAATACCGTGAAGTTTTTAGAAGTTAAATAACTACTAATCTGCTTATAATATTCCTTGGGATAGATTTTAGTATCCCATACCGAACCGGGAGCTATGGCAACAATTTTTTTATTTTTACCGGTTACTAAAGAATCAATTTTATCGAACACCTCTTTAAGAATATTAATCTCAGGTAGTATACGCCAATCAGAATTATCAAAATCGAAACCGGCCAAAGATAAATTTCGCTCAACCTCATGATTTTCTTTTTTATACTCTATTTTGTTTTTATATACAAAGTTAAATGAAGCTGTATCAAATCCATATGTTTCTTCAACGCCCGAAAAATAAACGATCATGGCTGTTCTAAAAGATCGGTGCGGTGAATATATTTTTTTGTAATTATTCTTTTTTAATTCACCAATGATTCTAAACAAACCAAAAATCTTATCCCGTCTTTTATCATATACGATAGTTTGATTAATGCAAAGTGAGTACTGAAATATTTCTCGTGTCGATGGGATACATAGAACGTCAATCAACATGCTAGGGTTTATACTTTTAAGATGCTGAATTAACGGAAGAGTAAGCAGCGCATCGCCAAGAAAAGCTGTTTGTATTACAAGAATTTTCCCGGTCATTAATATTTCCAGATTTTATGCATCCAAAAATACTGCTCAGGATATTGACGAACATATCTTTCGATAAATGAGATATATCTCTGGTTCATTTCTCTCACTTGTTCATCATGATCATCAGGCAGATTATCAAAAGCTAATTCTTCAAATATCGCTTTGTAATTTCCACTCTCAAGTCTTATAACAGCAGCTAAAATAATAGGACATTTAGCTTTAAGAGCAAATGAAACTGCACCCGGGTAAAGTGAAGTAGGTCTGCCAAAAAAATTTACACGTTTTATGTCGCGTGGACCCCTTTGATCTCCCACAATTCCAACAAGTTCACCTTTCTTAATTGTTTCATAAACGTGACGGACAGATAAACCTAATTCTAAAACTTTGTTGCCAAAACGGCTTCGTGCTTTATTCAACCAGGAAGTTATATATTTATTTCTTTGTGGCTGTGCAAGCAGAGTCATTGGTATGCCACTAATAGACACACTGGTTAAAGCAGCAACTTCCCAACTACCTATATGACCGGTCAAAAAAATTGCTCCTTTACCTTTTTCAAAACTGTTCTTTATAATTGATGCATCTTCCGCTTCAATTAGATTAGAGATCTGTTCATTCGAGAGGTTTGGCAAATACATTAATTCAAAAAAGGTAGTACAAATGCTCTTATAACACTTGTAAGCAATATCCTTGATTTCACTTTCATTTTTACCGGGGAAGGCGTTACGTATGTTTTCAATAACTACTTCTTTTCTTATAGGAAAAATATAGAATAGAATAAATCCTATATATGACGCTGCCTTTCGTGTGTTGTTAAGTCCTAACACTTTGAAAAGCTTTACAAAGAAAATAAAAATGTAAAACTCAATTTTATTTCTATCTATCATATATTTTTATTCGGTACTGATTCTTCTCATCCAATTTTCGTCACGTACATCCCCCCTTTTAGTAGAATGAAGCAATTCATAATTTCCAAAACCGGTAATGTCCGCAAATATAAAACTAACCCCACCTTCAATTTGATTATAAAACCAAACCTCATAAGGTTTTAAATTTGGTTCGTTAGGGTAAAAATCCCTCTGATCAGGTTGGCCATATGTAAGATACACCCGGCCTCTATCGGATAAATAACCCTCTTTGTTAGCATGTTTAAAATTTTCATTCGCATACGTAACTCTTTTCATGTATTCATCTTTAAATTCATTTTGTGGTGTTGATGGTTCTGTATCGCGGTTATTCCAAAAATTGAATAAAAATTCCCGTTTTGCATTTACAGAATCGATTTTGGCATACCGTTCAATTTCATTTTGAGTTGATATATACCTTGCTTGAGAAAACATAATATCGCATTCTTCTTCATTGAATAGGGCAAATTCACTTCCCATAACACCGGCACTCATTCTTTTAATTGCTGTTGAATCTATGACATTTGGATTATACAAATAGAATCTTTTGGCTGATATAAAAGCTTCGTTAGTACTGTTATCAATTAAACTAAGCACAACGTTATATGAATCGGTAGGATATTTTGAAAGATTGATTAATCCAATTTCTACAACTGATATCTCGCATTGTTTAACTATCTTTTCTTGTTTGTAAACAGAATTGCCGGCACTATTATAAAGTAATTTTTGCAGCGTGAAATCACCTTCGGGATTGGGTAATTTTAAATTATATAATTCTGCATAAAAGAAAGCCACTGGAGTTTTATCGGAATAGAGCATAGAAGGATTGGGGATAACTTCCAGTGTGTTTTTATAAAATAAAGAATTTGTATCGGCACCCTCCTTTTTTATATTAGAAGCAATCTGGATATCGCTGACAGCATATTTGCCGGAGTTATAAGAACCGATAACAACTCTTTCATCAATTGTTTTTAAAAGAGAAGGGTTTTTAACATCGTAAGCTTTTACCGATAGAGCATAATCCCCTTCGGGAATAGCAAAACCAAATACACCGGTTAAACTTTTGATATCTGCTTCCGATGTTGAATCATCAAAAACATTCTGAATCTTCCAGTCCTTGTTAATAAAATACTCATTGCTGGTGATGTTTTTCATATCGATATGAACAATCGCTTCAACTAATCTACCTTGTTCAGCTTTTTCAAATAACATGTTTTTGGGATTTAATTCATAGTAGAACTCGATGTATGCTTTAGTTGAATCATATTTAAACCTGGCATAATCAAATTCAAAATTAAGTTCATTTTGTGCAAAGGATCCAATTTGCAAAAAGATAAGTAAAGAAAAAATCGACAGTAATTTTGATTTCATTTATCGCTCCGATTTAAGAGTCAAAATTAATTATTTATAATACTCGTATTCATATTTTGAATAAAATGCTTTTTTATCCAGGGCATCATATCTAATCGCTTCCTTTGCTAAGCCGTTTTGAAGATAACTAAAGATTATTTTAAATTGTCTTTTGGTTTTCTCAATAAAATATTGGTCATCAATCATGTTGTTTTTATCGTCATATTTATGCAGCCTGATTTTATCCTTTTCTTCAGAACGTATCAATCTATTGCGGCTATCATACGTAAAGGTCTGCCGGTAATCCGGGAATTTTTCTTCGGTAAGATTCCCAGCATTATTATAACTAAACACAACCTTATTTATACTTTTACCTTCCGGGTCGAAGTATTCTACGTTATCTAATCTACTATCTTTATACGTATAAATTTCTTTTAGGTAGATTGCATCATTTTTATCATAATGCAGTTTTTGTTTCAGTTTCCCATCGTTGTAATATTCAAATACTTTCTTATCAGTAGTAGATTTACGCGCTTTAAATATTACAACCTTTGAAGTATCATTTTTAGAATTATAAGATATTTCCCTTTTAGCAGAAATATTCCCGTATTCATCAATTATTACTTCTTCTATAAGATTCCCATTCTTATCATATTTATAATTATACTTAGTACGGATCCCACCCATAGAGTTATAAAAAATTTTCTCGGTAGGATTTCCTTTCTTGTTGAATTTAATTTCCTCAACTAAAGTTTTTTTATCAGGCAGTTGTTCATCTTTCATATAATAAGCGGAATATAGTCTTCTTGTTTTCACCTTAGCATCTTTAATTTTACTAAGTTCAGCAGCTTCGAAAGTGAATTTATGCCTTGTAAAAAAATCATATTTATCTACCTGGAAACTGTTAATTGTATTTTGAAAGAGGAACACAAAGAAGAATAAACTTATAAGATGCATAGTTATGCCTTAGATAGAAATGAAATTGAAAAAGATTTAGAAATTCAATAGGCAAGATATAAAAAAAGAAGCCCTCTTAAAATAAAAGAGGGCTTCTAAAATAGTGCTAAAATCTAGCTACTAGAATCCGAATTGAAGTGTAAATACATGATTGCTATCAAAGAATTCAGTATCTCTGTAAGCATAATCAAATTTAACACCTATACCGCCGCCAAGACTATAATTAATACCAGCACCGGCAGTTAATCCGTAAATATTAGCATCTTCATCAACACCATCGATGAAAGCATAACCGGCTCTTACGAAGAAAGTATTATCATAAGCGTATTCACCGCCTAATTTATACTCATCACCGTAAAAGTTACTGTTCTGGAAAATTCCATTGAGTGATAAATTATTGCTTTCATTGATGCTCAATTCATAACCTAATCCAAGTTCAAGTGTTGAAGGTAATTCAAATGTTGCTGCATCAATTTTGTATAACTGCGATGGTCTTTCAAGATCGGGTGATGTAGCTCTTAAATATAAAGCCGATCCGTCATACTTCATTTGCGGACCTAGGTTTTTAATTGCTACAGCAAAGCTTAAACCATCTACGTTACCAAGGTTTTTGTATGATACACCAATATTGAATGCAACACCGCTTGCGCTTACTAAATCAATTTTTTCAGTGACATAATTCATTGTAACACCAACTGAAATTCTGTCGCTTAATAATCTTGAATATGTAAGACCCAGGGTTACAAATTGTGGTGTAAAATATTGTCCGTTACCATCCGGTTTTTCAACAGTTGTAATAGCAATCTCATCCATTGAAAATGCTTTGAGTGAAAATCCGAGAGCACCAAAACCTTCAATGTTTGTTCCGATAGCTGCGTAGCTAACGCCAATATCTGCAATGTAATTCATTTGAGAAAACATTACAGTAGTGTTGTAATCTGAACGTGCAAGGTTTGCCGGGTTCCAATAGAGACCCTCAACACCTTTAGCACCGGTTAAGGTTGAACCGCCCATAGCTATACCGCGCGCACCAACTGGAACTAATAGCTGTGCAGCACCGGCTGTACCATTACGGTTACCGCCACCAGCATATATTACAGTGGAGGCAACCACTGTAATTACTAGTAATAAACTTATAATTTTTATCTTATTCATTTTTTAGTCTCCTTTAATTTTTAGAATCTATCAAGGATTTGTTGTTCTTGAATGATTGCTACCTTGAGGATTTTTGTTTTACCAAGTTCAGGCATATCAACATGAACTATGTACAATCCACTAGCAACCGGTAGATCAGCCTCGTTAGATAGACTCCATGTTGTAAAAGGACTAGAATCATCTTTAACAATTGTTCTTACTAATTGTCCAGCTAAATTGAATATGCGCAATGTAGCCTTTGGTGGTAAATGACTAAATGTAATATACTTTTGATACTTGTTAACTTCCCTCGGGTTTACACCATAGTATGGATTCGGGAAAGCATTAATCATTTCAACATCTTGTTTTGCTTTATCAGCATTGTAATCAACCTTTGGTGCAGTAAATGTAAATTTATCAACACCGACTTGATTTGGTTTGGTTGTCAGAATTCTGAATATAGTTCCGGTTTCTGGCATTGCCTGGTTTAAGTTTGCTGGCCAGTCAGGAGAAGAAACCGAGCCACCATTGAAGTTTACAAAAACCATTCTTCTCATTACGTCAGTACCAGCAGTTGTTGGCCCGAGATATACATGAGCGGAAGGATTAGCTTGAATATCTGCTAAGATTACGTTATATCCAGCTTGTCCAGGTGAAATATCTGCTGGTTTTACCCAATAGAACCAATCTGATTCAGGATCATTATCACCGCCTGATACTTGGTGATCATTTTGTACAAGATTAAATTGACCGTTAGCATCAGAATCAATTAAGTACGGGAATAATCTGTAATCATCCGATGGATCATTGGGGGTATTAATGCCAATATTCCATAGTTCAAAAGGAACTTCCATTAATATATCACCGCCACCAAATGCACTAGGTTCAAAACCATAATTAGGACCGGCAGTAAATCTTATTTCAAAATCATAAGGAACTATTTGACCCCAACGAGCACCACCTTGTGTAACACGACTTATGAAATTAGTATACGAACCAGATAAGCCTACTTCACCAGTATGAATCATAAATGCACCATTACCAACTTGTTGACTGGCACCGGGTCTACTAGGTACTGGAAATCCTTGAAAATCAGCCGCTGCGCCAACCGGAGGATCTATTGGACCAGCTCCATTAGCTACTGTTAGGAAGCTCTTGAAATCAAGTGGTGCACCTTCTACCCGAACGTGAATACCTTCTACTACCGGCGCAAGGTCGTATCCTAATCCTTCTGAAGCATTATCAACTAATTTTTGTCCAGTAGTTTTATTTGTTAAATCCCAAACAACACCGCTACCATTAGGATTAGCTTCAAAGGTAACTTCATATGTTGCGCCAGTTACAGCGGTAGGATCAACAACAGTGATATATGCACCACCATCACTAGCACCAGCTGAATGAGTAGCTACCATTTCTGCTTCTGCTTCTGTTACGGTGTAACCAGGATTTGGTGATTGCGGAGTAACACGTAATACTGTTAAAGGTGTTTCCAAAACGTTCGGAACTGCATCTGGATCTGCATTAAATGCATAAGCAGTTACACCAAAGTAATACTCAGTACCGTTTACTATAGGTACGTTACTTCTAATTAGATCATCATCAATTGTAATACTTCTAGTTATACCAGAATTTGTACCGAACTTTACAAATTTTCTTGTTATGGAATTTGTTTCGGTATCGAATACCAGACTTTCAATATTTTGAACGAGATCAATTTTATCAATTGTAGCTACTCTTTTTCCAGATTCAATCGTAGAAGAAGCACTAGGTAATTGATAAACTACATATCCCTGGAATTGAAAACCAAGGGTATCATAAGATTCCGTTTGTGTGTAAATATCAGGTCTTGTACCCCAATTAATTACAACTTGCTGATCAAGCGCAATAGCAGTAGCTATAGGTGCTTTAACAGCTGGGGGAACCAGGAAGAAGTTATCATATGCAAGCTGTAATTCCAAATCGTAGAATTTCAATAAACCAACAGCACCAAGTCTTGAAATACCTTCAGTACCGCCAGCTGTAAATTGACCAACTACAACTTCCCGAACATCACCGGCAGCCATC
>DYJK01000002.1:31649-77197 GCA_020723165.1 Melioribacter roseus
TAATCCCATTCTTCTATCACCGGGGCGGTGGATAATACCATCAATCCACCCGGTACCGGTAACCGGATTACCTGATAATGTAAATTTAGTTTCAAGACCGGTTGTAGGATCTACGAATGGAACGCCGGTTGTAGAAATCTTACCTTCCAACAAATTATGGAATTGAACTGCACCAATCGGTTCGCCATCTTCAGGATCTGTATAAACCGGGTCACTATTAATAAAGAAAAAGAATGCAGACATAGGAAGGTTTCTATAATCATCTAAATACTGACCATTGAAAACTGCTCTGCTGCCTTCTGAAGGAACGATTGGGCCCTGGAAGAAATCGAATCCTCCGGTGGGAACATATTCACCAAACTGAGCATCAAAATCATCGCCATTATAAATAAAACCTAAACTCAGGTCAACATCGCAACCGGTATAATCGTCACCGGCATCTCCTAAGTCAGGATCACTCCACATACATACATACATATCTTCAATATCAACACCGCTTTTATTTATTAAAGTATATTTGCGGAATAGTGCATTACCAAGACCGCCGGAAGCATTATAACCCCAAATTGTAGCTTGCATTTCGCAGCCAAGCCCAAGTGTACCATAGAATGCTTGCTGAGCTGAAGGATCTAAATCGTTGCAAACAAACCAAATTGTTTGATCAGCACCGGGAACACCTGGAACATCAACTGCCGGATTGTATGAACCATTACCATCAACATCTTCGTATGGTGCACCATAAATCGCCGGCCATTCGTTCCAGTCTTTATCATAATATAAATAAACACTATCTGCAGTCCAATTATCACCTTTTGCAATTTCATTACTGAAATCAGCGTCTGGATCTTTATAATCACGTCTTACTCTATAAATTCTTACGTGAGCTAAATTACCGTCTTCACCAGTTCCATTATCTAAAATTCGTCCGGGAACCTGGCTATGGAAATAAGTAGAACCGCCAATACGGAATTCTCCATTATAGGTTCCACCATAGACAAAACCGGATTCATAAAAGACGGTTGTATTTGAACCTTGGGGATACTCAAAACCTGAATCCTGACCGTTAAGATCAGACATACCATCATTTCTAAATATTGTAGCTACATTATTGATAGTAAACCAGGTTGCTTGAGGATTACCAAGTACTTTATTTAATCTAGATTTTCCCTTGCCACTATTTTCACCTTTAGCTTGAACATCAGGTTGAAAAGTGATAAGAGAAATCAGAATTAGAAAATAAACTATTCTATTTAAGTATTTCATTTTCATTTCTCCTATTTATTTCATTGATAATTAATATTCTAACCTGATGCCAAGTCTTATCTGGCGTGATGGGCCATATAAGAAGCTTGCATTATCAATGTTCAATCCTCTATAAAGTTGAGCGTATGCATCTCCAAACAAATTAATTTTATCAGCAATGTTTTCAGGATCTGTAACATAACCATCGTCATCAGCAGAACCGGTTCCGATGAATACGTTTGTAACATTCTTTTTATCAAACAAATTGATCACAAAAATG
Source organism: Melioribacter roseus (assembly GCA_020723165.1). Taxonomy (GTDB): domain Bacteria; phylum Bacteroidota; class Ignavibacteria; order Ignavibacteriales; family Melioribacteraceae; genus DYJK01. The sequence continues at coordinate 33,172 of DYJK01000002.1, forward strand.
TAAACATTTGCCGATAAACGATCCCAAATCTGGAATGTTTTGTCAAGTCTTAAATCGACCTGGAAGTTTGAAGGCATTTGTGATGAATTTAAAGGTTCAAGAGCTAACCTAAAACGACCGTCACCGCTGAGTGGCTGGGTATTACCAATTTGCAACGGATTACCTTCACCACGGGTAAATGGTCTTCCGCTTTCATATGTGAGTAACACTGAAACTCCGGTGTTACTTAAGAATGAAGGACCGTCATTTTCACCAAAACGGTAATCTAAATTCATACGAGCTGTAATATCACGATTGAACTCGAGAGGAGAAATATATTTTGGAGTATATGGTTGACCGGGAACAAGAGGAGCGCCAACAATACCACGGTTTGAACCGGCAAATGAACCGGTACCGCGTGCATCCTGGAATGATATAGAACCGTTCATAGATAAACGTTCAAATCTGCGCATTGTTAAGCTAATTTCAATACCTTTTGTTGTTGCAAAGTCACCATTTGTTTTAACGTAATAATCGCCGAAAGATGCTTCAGCTTCTTGAAGAACAAATACTACTTGATCTTTAATGTCCCTATAATAACCGGTAACGTCAAAAGCCAAGAAATCTGTTAACTGTTGTGAGAAACCTATTTCATATTGTGTTGTTCTTGTTGGTCTCAAACCAGGACCGGTAAAATTATTACCAAAGAAACGACCGGTAAGCAACATATATGCATAGGTATTATAACCCCAATATGATTCTGTAAGAGCCGGCTGTTGAACGAACTTTCCATACTGTGCATGGAAAACTGTTTTATCAGTAACCGGGAACGAAAAACCGATTCTCGGGCTTACAGAACTGAATGTTGGGGCGTCAACCCATCCGCTTTCAATCAAAGTTTTATTATTACGATTGATTGATAATGATGGCTGGGTAGGATCGAGCAGTTGTTTATTGTCAATATCGAAGTAATCATATCTTAAACCAACATTAAGAATAAGATCTTCATACTCAATTTTATCTTGAATGTAAGCAGATGCAAATACCGGTTTATGAGGTGCATAGAAACCTTCTTCATCGGTTTCATTACCATATACATCATAACCAAAAGCATTGACACCACCAGTAATTAAAATATCTTTTTTGATTTCATCAACTGTCTTTCCAGCATTTAACGGATCTCCCAATTGAACATTTAAGAGATCAGCTAAAGTAGCCGATGGTACAAATGGTAAACTCCATGATCTTAATGTATAAGTCTGGTATTCACCACCTATCTTAAATGAATGTGTCTTACCAAGTAAGAAAGATAGAGTACCGTTAAAACTCCAACTGTTGTTTTCAGATTTAGCATAATTGACCGGAACGTTACCATTAACATTAAAATCCCAGTCAAATATTGTATATGGTTGTGGAGTTTTGTAACGTCCGTAGTTCTTGCCTCTTGCATCAGCATCTGTACGAGTCCAAATCCAGCCGGCTTCAGCATTTGCAACGCTATCACCGTAGATCCACGGATCTTTTGGTAAATATCTGTCAAATGTTTCACCTTGTTGGAAATAGTAACCGGCACTTAATTCATAAAACATATTCTGACTTAATACGTGTGTTAACTTCAAGCTGAATGTACCGTTTGATGATTCATTAATACCAACACGGTTATTTAATAAGTTAAGAATACCGAATGCACCTTGATCACTATTTGAACTTGTATAGTTACCGGTTAGTCTTACAAGTATGGGTTTAAAATCCATATTTAGAGTGCCGGTATAAGTAAAGTTTTGTGATTGGTTTTTAGGACGTGCGCCAGCCGGATAAACAATATTAACAGTGTCACCGGTTAATGGATCGCCTAAAATTCCCATATTTAATCCCGGGTAATTTGTAGGGTCATTATCACGGTTATAAACATAGTTTATATTAGCAAAGAATTTAAAGCGTTGGTCAAAAATTGGTCCGCTTAAAACACCGCTCAATTCATTGTATCCCCACCAATAAGCGCCAAGTCGTTTTTCACCATCATATGCATCATCTCTTCCCTTGAAAGTAACGTTATCAGTAATGTATTCAAAGCTGGCTTTAATATCAGAACCACCGCTCTTTAATGACTGCCTAACAATACCGGCATTAGCATTACCAAATTCAGCAGTGTAACCGCCGGTTTGAACTTGAATTTCTTCTAGAGCATCTTGAGAAATTGTAACACCCCTGGCACCGCTTATCGGGTTCTTAATAGAAACACCTTCTAAGTAGTAACCGGTTTCATCACTTCTACCACCGCGGATATGGAAATTTCCGTTTGCAGAAATTACACCGGCAGTAAGAGTAATAATATTATTTACACCTCTAACCGGAAGAGCTTCGATATCTTCCGAGGTAGTAATTCTAACAGCATTTGTATTGTCTTTTTGCACAAGAGGTTTTTGTGCAACTATTTCTACAGTACCTACTTGAATATCTTCGCTTGGTAGTTCGAAGTCAATGTAGGTTGTAAGGTCTGCGTTAATTCTTACATTAGAAATTGTAATAGTTTGGTAGCCGAGATAAGAAGCGCGAACTTGATAAACACCGGCATCCAGATTTTGTAAGAGAAATTCACCGCTTGCATCTGTTGCTGCACCAGTAGATGTGCCCATAACAATTACGTTAGCACCTATCAATGCTTCGCCAGTTTGCAAGTCAACTACTTTTCCCTTAATCCGTCCCTTTGTACCAGCGGTTAATAGTACCGGGCAAAGAGCTAGAAATAGCAAAAAGTAAAAAATCCTTCGATGCATACTTTACTCCTTAATTTGTTGATTTAATTAAGAAAGGGTTTTTTTTGAAGTGAAAACTTGTAAAATCAAATGTCAATAAGTACCTCCTTCTTTAAAGAGTGTTATTGATGTTAAGTTTTAGTTAATTATAAAAACTTTAATATGGTTCTCAATTTTTGCCCTCATTAAAATGGAACCATCAATTTGATTTTTGAGTCTAAAATGCTGCAAATAATAAAAAGTTTATTTTTTTGTCTTAGAAGCGTGTTCAAAATAACTCAATGACCTTTCTAAGTCAAGTATTTATTAATTTTTTTGAGAAATTCAAAAAGTATCTCTCATTTTTGGTTTGAAAATAATATATCACTCTTCTTTTGTCAAGGTGTTAAATAAGTAGCATAAAAATTCGTCCCCGCCAAAATTGAACGAAAATTGCACTTTCAACTTCATCTGTTTCCTTCATCTTTACGAGAACATATTTTTATATTAACACCACTCTCATTATAGATAGCTATTCCCCCAAAGTATGTACAAAACCATTTATTGTTTTTATCATCAGCATATACATAAAAAACGTGATTGTCCGGCAAACCGGAATTTGTTTCTAAAAAATGATTCCATGAATTATTGTGCAAACTTAATACACCGCTACTAAATGAAGTCAACCATATTTTATTATTTGTATCCGAAGCAGCCGATCGGAATCCTATAAAAGGAATATCAGAATTATTTTTATTATAAGATCTATATTTGTTTTCATCATAAATACCTAAGCTGCCGTATTTGTACGCGAACAAAATTCTTCCTTGTTTATCTGATGTGATTTGATAAATTCCATAGTCATCACACTTACCAAAAATTTCATCTTGAATGAGCCATTCTCCATTTTTTATTAAAAGTGTTTCTTCTGTTGTACCGATCCAAACGTTATCGCTGCTATCAATAAATACAGAAGTTATTTTATTAACCGGTAGTTTAGAGTTCGACGAGTTAAAAATTTGGAATGACTTTCCATCAAATTTAACTAACCCTTCATAACTTGTTCCTATCCAAATATTATTTTTTGAATCTACTGCTAAAGAATAAATACCATCATCTGGGATAACAGAATTTTTCGAATTGTACAAAACCCATTCTTCACCTTTTATATGAACTAAACCTCCGCCATACGTTCCAATCCATAAATCACCATTATTATCAACGGCAAGAGCTTTAATATTATTATGTGGTAATTTTGAATTGGAGCTATCATACAAAGTCCAATCATTTCCATTAAAAAAAACGAGACCGGCATCATAAGTGCCGATCCAATAATTTTTATCTCTATCTTGTATTACACACTGAATGGAATTTGTAGGTAAACCTGGATTACTTTTATTATAAATAATCCATTGGTTTGACTGGGAATATAGATTAATGATTTGTAAAAAAAATATTATTAATAATCTCATCAAAAGATTATACAAGTTTACCCAACTTTTCTACAAAAACTGTTTTTGGCACAGCCCCAATGATTGTATCTTTAAGTTCCCCACTCTTAAAAAATAATACTGTTGGAATACTTCTAACTCCAAATTTGATTGCTGTCTGCTGATTATCATCAACATCTAGCTTGCCAACTTTAACTTTGCCTTCATATTCTGCCGATAGCTCTTCAATAATTGGCGCTATCATCCGGCACGGACCACACCAGGCAGCCCAAAAATCTACAATTACAGGCACATCGGATTTTAACGCTTCTGTATCAAAATTTCCATCTGTAAAAGTGAAAGGTTTCATATTTATAAATACTCCTTGATTAATTTAATACACCGTAATTATACTATACCATTTTTCTTTAAAACTTCCCTCGCAATAATTCCTTTTTGAATTTCGTTTGTTCCTTCAAAAATTCTATTGATACGGGAATCTCTGTAAAATCTTTCAATCGGTAGTTCGCGCGAGTAGCCCATGCCGCCATGAATTTGAACTGCATAATCAACAATTTTATCCAACGATTCCGAGCAGAATAATTTAACGATAGCAGATTGTCTTGAAATATCTTTTTTCAAGTCGTAATCTACTGCTGTACGGTATACTATCGACTCCATTGCGTAAACTAAAGTAGCCATTTCAGCAAGCATAAATTGTATCGCTTGAAAATGTGAAATTGTCTGATCGAATTGTTTTCTTTGCTTAGCATATCGGGAAGACATTTCCAATACTTCTTTTGCCGAACCGGTACATGCAGCGCCGAGTCCCAATCTACCGGCATCAAGAGTTTTCATTGCAAGAATAAATCCTCTGCCGTCGGTACCAATTAAATTTTCTTTTGGTATTCTAACATTATCAAATGTAATAGGATTTGTTGTACTTCCTTTAATTCCCATTTTCTTCTCCGGTGGGCCGGCATGAAAACCCTGGGTACTTGTTTCAACTATAAATGCACTTACACCTTTAGATGTACGTGCAAACACGCTAACTATATTTGCAATACCTCCATTTGTAATCCATAACTTTTCACCATTAAGGACCCACTCATTACCATCTAATTCTGCACGTGTTTTAACATTAAAAGAATCGGAACCGGCTTGTGCTTCAGTTAAACAAAAAGCGCCTATCTTCTCTCCCTTGGCAAGCGGAACAAGATATTTTTGTTTCTGTTCTTCGGTTCCGCCAATGTAAATTACATTAGCACCAATTGATTGATGTGCACCGATAAATGTTGCAGTTGACATACAGCCGCGTGCAATCTCTTCTTGCATCAAACAATAGCCAATCTCACCGAATCCCCCTCCACCATATTCTTCGGGAAAGGAGACTCCGAGAAATCCGAGTTCGCCAAGTTTTTTAATCAGGTCATCAGGAATTTTTTCTTCAGCATCAATTTTAGAAGCGATTGGTTTAATTTCATTATTAACAAAATCGCGTGCCATTTCACGAAGCATTTTTTGCTCTTCGGTAAAAGTGAATTCAGTCATAGATTGTTTCCAGGTTTATTTAATAATGCTACTTGTATTTTCACCAATATAATTTACAATATACTCTCCGCCATCTACACCAATTACATTACCTGAAATCCAACTTGCTCTTTCATCACATAAAAGAACAATGGCCTTTGCAACATCTTCAGGGGTTGTTAATCTGTTATGAGGATTTTTCATCTTAGCCGAGCTCATCATTTTATCAAACATAGGAATTTTATTCCCAGCCGGTGTATCTGTTACTCCGGCCATAATAGAGTTACATGCAATATTCATCGGGCCAAGTTCTACTGAAAGCTGACGTATGTGTGCTTCGAGTGCGGCTTTTGCTGCCGAGACTGCACCATAATTAGGAATAACTGTGTGTGAACCGGCACTTGTTAAAGCGAAAATTCTTCCTCCTTGTGCAAAAAGATTTCTGTGTACTAAACCTTGAGTCCAGTAAACTAAAGAATGAGCCATTACATCAAGCGTCATGTTCATTTGTGCCGGTGAAATACAATCATTCGTATTTTTCGATATGTATGGTTTTAATGTTCCGAATGCAAGCGAATGGATTAATACATGTACATGCGGATGTTCTTTTACTGCAAATCTTTCTTTTATTTCATCAAGTGTATCATTTATTTTTATTTGATCGGCGGCATTGATATTAAAGAAGACCGCTTTCTGCCCGGTCCGTTCTATCTTTTTAATAACTTGTTGAACAGCGGGCATTGTTGCCTGGCGATCGAGATGAATACCAAAAATATTATAACCGGATTTTGAAAGTTCAATAGCGGAAGCGCCTCCAAATCCGCTTGAAGCACCTAATATAAGTGCCCATTTATGTTCCATTTACTACCCTCTTCTTTTAATAGTGGCACAAACTTAAGAAATCAAATATAGAAATCAAACGATATCGATTTTTGAATTTTATTTGAGTTGAATTTTCGGAAAAAACTAATGGTGCTAAAATTTAAAATCACTTTTTTTAGTTAATATATAATTCAAATCTGATTTTATCTTCTTCCTATTTCTATCTAACATCGTTAACCGGTCTCTCATATTGGTTAGTCTAACAAAATAGATTTGATTTTTTTCCGGCTGATCATAATTAAGAACAAATACCGTAGCATTAACATCATTTTCAAATCCGCGTTCAGTATTAAGTTTTCCATGAGACATGAATGGTTGAGCATCCTTTCCCAGATACACTTCGACTAATTCGTACGATTGAAAATCATCGGCAATTTTCAATGTCATCTTAATTCCTTCACAGTCTGCACACGGAATAATCCCCTCATAAATTTCGAATTGAGATGACTGAACAGTTTCACTTTTCTGTTTTGGCAAAGAATCATTTTCTTCACCGGATTTTTGAACACAACCCCCTGATAATGTGACAACCAGAACGGATACAATTAAAATTAATTTCTTCATTTAACAAATTTTTTCTGTAAAGACTAACATCATTAATTTGGGAAATAAACTATTGCCTCATCTCCGAGTAACGTACGAAGAGTATCTACAAATTTATCAGTTAAACTAACCCGGTAATCGATAGTAAACTCTCTTATCGAACCATTATCCTTAATACAAATCAATACCGGGACGTTGCCTTCGTTTTCTTCCAACAGCAATTTTATATGTGTGATAACGTATTCATCATGAAGCGAAGTATCGAGAATAATACCCAGTCGTTTGGTGAGCTTGACTCTAACAACATCGAGGTTAAGTGCTTCATCTACGTGCAGTTTAATTGTATCACCGCTGCTTTCAAGTTTACCTTTAACCATTATTGTGGATTCCGGGTAAATGATCTCGCTGAAATCTTTGTAAGCTTTTGAAAACATTATGCAATCGCACGAGCCGGAAAAATCATCGAGTTTAAAGAACGCCATTTTCCTACCCGATTTATCAGTCTTTGGGGTAACATCGGTAACTACTCCGCAAACACGTACCTGATCATTCAGATTAAATGTTGAAGGTTCGCCAAGATGAACCGTTGCAAATGAATTATATTCAATCTCATACTTTCTTAGCGGGTGATCACTCAAATAAAATCCCAATACTTGTCTTTCTTTTGCAAGCCGTTCTTTTGTTTCCCATGGTCTTACATCGGGTAAAGAAGGTTCTTCAAAATCGATAACTTGTGCGGAACCGCCAAATAAACTATTACTGTGCGATTCTTTAACGGATTTCATTCTACTTCCGATACCTAATGCTTCTTCAATTGCAGCTAAATATTGTGCACGTGAACCGCCAAGCGAATCGAATGCACCGGCAAGAACTAATCCTTCTAATGCTCTTTTATTCACAATTCTCGTATCAATATTCGAACAAAAATCATAAATACTTTTAAAATCCCTATTCAAATTTTCGTGTGCTCTTTGAATTTCCTGAACTGCTTGTACACCAACATTTTTGATCGCAGCCATTCCGAAAATAATCTCACCACTTTTTACCTTAAACATTACAGTGGGATGATTAATATCAGGCGGCTGTACTTTAACACCAAGTTTTCTGCAATCTTCTAAAAGAATTGTAACTTTATCAGTGCTGTCATACTTGTTAGAAAGATTTGCTGCGAGAAACTCTTCTAAGTAATGGGATTTTAAATAGGCAGTTTGATATGCGACAACACTATATGCAACAGCGTGAGATTTATTAAAACCGTAATTGGCAAATTTATCGATCGCTTCAAAAATTTCTTCGGCTATTTTTTTTTCAATTTTATTTTTTGATGCGCCTTCAACAAATTTTTCTCTTTGTTGTTTCATTGCAGCAAGATCTTTTTTACCCATAGCTCTGCGCAAAAGATCTGCTTCTGCTAAACTCATTCCGGCAACTTTATTAGCAATCTGAATAACCTGTTCTTGATAAACAATAACTCCATAAGTTTCTTTAAGAATCTCTTCCAGCACCGGGTGCAGATAAACAATTTTTTTCTTGCCGTGTTTCCTTGCAATAAAATCATCTATAAATTCCATTGGCCCCGGACGGTACAAAGCATTCATAGCTGAAAGATCTGTAATGCTGTTAGGTTTTAGCTTTTTTAAGTATTCGCGCATCGGGGCAGATTCAAACTGGAATACAGCCGTGGTTTGCCCCCTTCCAAACAATTCATAGGTTTTTTTGTCGTCGATAGGTATATCATCAACATTGATATCGATGCTGCGTGTTTGTTTAACTTGTTCTAAAGTATCTCTTATAATTGAAAGAGTATCGAGACCGAGAAAATCCATTTTCAGTAATCCGGCATCTTCAAGGTCCTTCATGTTAAATTGAGTAACAACATCACCTTCGTCACCATAGGTTGCAAGGGGAACAAATTCACTAACCTCACCCGGTGTAATTACAACACCGGCAGCATGTTTGGATGCATTGCGATTCATTCCTTCAAGTATTCGTGCATATTTCAGCAGTTCTTTCATCAAAGGATCATTTGTTTTTTTCAGCCAGCTCAATTCGGCTACTTCATCCAAAGCTTGATCTATCGTGAACACTCTGCCAAACTTCGATGGAATCCATTTGGTTATGTTATCTACTTGCGGTATCGGAATTTTCAGAACGCGTGCAACATCCCTAATTACTTGTTTGGAAGATAAACGGTTGAATGTAATAATTTGTGCGACCGAGTTATCGCCGTATTTCTCTTTTACGTAATTAATTACTTTACTTCGTTCATCATCGGCAAAATCAACATCGATATCGGGCATCGATTTACGAGCCGGGTTTAAAAATCTTTCAAAGAGTAAATTGTATTCAAGCGGATTGACGTTTGTTATTCCAAGTACATATGCAACCAAACTTCCGGCAGCACTGCCTCTGCCGGGTCCTACCGGAATCCCTCTTGCTTTTGATGCATTGATAAAATCTTGCACAATTAAAAAATAGCCGGCATAACCCATTTTGTCTATTACATCGAGTTCATATTTAAAACGCTCTTCAACTTCCGGGGTAATTTTTTTAATCTTTTTATCTAATCGTTCATAAGAAAGTTGGTTAAGATATTCTTCCAATGATTTGGCATCTGAATTTTCTGGTATTGGAAAAATCGGGAAATGGTGTCCTTCGAAATCGAGTTTTAAATTTATTTTTTCGTCAATCTCCAAAGTATTTTCAATAGCATCTTTATAATTCTTAAAAATTTTTTTCATCTCATCTGCTGACTTAAAATAGATTTGATCGGTTCCATAACGTAGGTCGTGATAATCGGCAGTGCCTGATTTATCGCCAAGCATAATCAAAATATTGTGAGCTATCGAATGATCTTTTTCTATGTAATGAATATCGTTTGTTGCGACAAGTTTAACACCGAGATCTTTAGCTAATTTCGGCATACCGTTTAAGATTGGTTGCTCAATATCCATTCCGTGATCTTGAATTTCCAAATAGAAATCATCGTTAAAAATTTCTTTAAGCTTAACCGCTACTTCTCTTGCTTTGGTCCAATCATCATTTATCAGGTGCACAGATACCGGTCCGGCCGGACATGCAGTTGTACAGATCAATCCCTCGCTGTATTGTTTCAAAACTTCAAGGTCAATGCGTGGACGGTAATAAAATCCTTCCGTATGACCAATGGTTGTTAACCTCATTAAATTTTTATAACCGGTTTTATTTTTAGCGAGCAGTAGAAGGTGGTTGTAATGTTTCGTTTTTTTCTTTCCATTTCCATATTCACCGGATTTATCGAAGCGTGTTTTATCAATAACGATATACGCTTCCATCCCGATAATTGGTTTAATTCCTTCCTTTTTTGCTTTCTTATAAAACTCGGATACGCCGAACATTACACCATGATCAGTTAGAGCAACGGCATGCATGTTATTTTTCTTTGCAGCTAAAATTAAATCCTCTACAGTACACGCACCATCTTGCAGACTGTAGTGTGAATGATTATGTATGTGAATAAAATCTGACATGTTCTAGATACTCGTTTCTTGTCCGAAGGGCTCCTTCGGCGTTACTGGATTCTGGATATTTTACCAGATCATTACTTAGTAAATCGTAATTCCTGAATTATAATTAATTCTTCGTAATTCGTAATTATTTTTTCGTGCTTCGTAACTCGTACTTCGTACTTACTTCGTGCCGGTGTGGCCAAAACCTCCCTCACCGCGTTTGCTTTCTTCTAAATCAAATGTCTCTTCAAATAATGCTTTGTAAACTTTTGACAAAACCATTTGAGCTATGCGATCACCACGTTTGATTATAAAATCATCATTGCCGAAATTGAATAAGATAACTTTTATTTCTCCACGATAATCAGAATCGATAGTACCGGGAGTGTTTAAAACTCCAATACCATACTTAGCTGCCAAACCACTCCTGGGACGAACCTGAATTTCATAACCTAATGGAATTTCAACCCGGAGGTTTGTCGGCACTAATGCAAATTTTCCTTTCTCAATAATTATATCATCATCAACAGCAGCACGGAGATCGAGCCCGCTGCTTCCTTCTGTTGAGTATTCAGGTAAAGGAATATCTGAAAAATCAGAAGATACTTTATGAATTTTTATTTTTAATTCTTTCATAGTAGTCTTGGTTTGTTATTTAATTCGAAGTAAAATTTTGCTCACCTTTATTAATTCATCTTTACTAATTATTCTTAATGCAATTAATGCTGCCACGAACAATATTAATAAAATCAGTTTAGAAAGGAATTCCAATCCGTAGTTGAACCATAGGAAGTAGTACACGGAACCGGTTATAAAAATCAAAGCAATAATTTTAATGATTTTCTTGTGTTCGTATTTAATCATATAGAACTTCTGGGAAAAATAAAAAAGTCCCGATGCCATTGTAATATAACTTGTAAGAGCAGCAAATGCTGCGCCGAAAATTCCAATTATAGGTATTAATAAAAAATTCAATAAAATATTTATTGCAGCACCAGCCCCGGTTACCAAAGGAATATATTTAGTTTTCTCTTCGATGTAAATTCCGGCAGTAAAGTTTACATATAACCCGTTAAACAAGTACGCCAATAAGATTACGGGTACTATATAAAGACCGCCCCAAAATTCCGAACCAATGATGTGGAACTTGTGAAAGATTTCTATCTTGGCAAAGTCTTCTACGAACAGAGTCAATAAAATCCATATAAAACTTGCAACAAGAAGAAATAGAGTTAAAATTTTTGAAAATATTTCTTTAGCTTTTTCTTCTCGCGCATTAGTTAAAAAGAACGGCTGCCATGCATATTGAAACATCGAAACAAATAACATCATAAATACACCAAGTTTATGATTTGCTTGATATATTCCAACAGTATCATAATCTGTAAGAGATAAAACTATAGGCCTATCAACGACCTGAACGATCATTGCCGATAAACTTGCCGGTAAGTATGGTATTCCAAACTTTATCATCTTGACTAATATTTCTTTATATACTTTTAACTCTAAACTTTGAATAATATCCGGCAACAGTGCAACAAAAGAAAAAATGGATGCGACGAGATTTGCAATAAATATTGCCTCTATCCCTAAGTCGAATTTAAGTACCAGCACAAAATTAAGTGTGATATTTATGAGTATGTTGATAATCTTTATCGTTGTGAACTTAAATGCTTTTCTCCGCATTCTAAGATTTGCAAAGGGAACTAGAGCAACAGCGTCAAATAATAAAATTGGAATAATATAGTAGTATAGATGTGAATATTTCACCGGGATTTCCATTAACGATATGAATGTTCCGCTAAAGGAGAATAAGCATAACGAAAAAAATATCGATGTTAATCCAACAAAAAGAAAAGGCGTTGAGAAGACTTTCTTCTTATCATTTTCATCGGCTATGGATGAGTATTTCATAAATGCAGCATCCATGCCGTAGATAAAAATAATATTTATGAAAGCGATGTAAGCGAAGATATTTGAGAACACACCGTTTTCGTATGGAGGGAAAATATTTGTGTAAAACGGTGTAAGAAGAAATACGAGAAATCTTCCTACTATTGTACTGATACCATATATAATAGTGTCTTTGGTAAGTTCTTTTATTTTTTCAATCATCTTAAAGAATTTTTCAAATAACGGTCTGAGCCGTCAAACTTTACTTTCTAAAATATTTAGCTAATGCATCTACATAAATTTTAGGCGGTCTTACTGCTTTTTTATTTTCTTCTTTGATAAAAATGTGAGTGGTAAATCCTTCAGTTATCACTTCATTAGTCTCTTTATTTGTAATCACATATTCAATATGAACTTTTGGTGTAAACAATTCTTTAACCGTAGCTTTAATTAATAACACATCATCATAATGAGCCGGGCTAAAATATTTTAAACCGGCTTCTAGTAAAGGTAATTGATAACCGGCTTTTTCGATTTCGCTGTAAGAAACTCCTGATTGTCTCAGAAGTTCTGTTCTTCCGACTTCAAAATATTCCAAATATTTACCGTTATAGACAAATTGCATTTTGTCCGTATCTGCATAGCGGACACGGATTTCTGTAGTATTAGTCAGCATTAGTCAGTTCAATATAATTGAGAAGTAAGTTGTTAAATAACTGTTGTTTGGTATTTGAGTATTGATAATTATTCCTGGTACACTCCCATCTTGCCAAATTTTTCGAGACGGTTTTGAATCAACTTATCAGGTTTTATTTTCATAAGTATATCAAGTTCTTCTTTTAAAACAGATTTCAAAGTGTTAGCCATAGTTTGATGATCTTTATGCGCACCACCGAGTGGTTCCGGAATTATCCGGTCTATAATTCCTTGTTCAAGCAAATCCTCCGCAGTAAGTCTTAAAGATTCTGCAGCTTGTTCTTTATAATCCCAGCTTCTCCACAAAATACTCGAACACGATTCAGGACTGATTACCGAATACCAGGTATTCTGCAGCATCAATACTCTATCACCAATACCAAGACCAAGAGCGCCGCCGCTTGCACCTTCGCCAATTATTGTAATAATTATTGGTACACGAAGATGACTCATCTCCAAAAGGTTACGAGCAATCGCTTCAGCTTGTCCGCGCTGTTCTGCTTCAATACCGGGATAAGCACCGGGCGTATCGAGCATAGTAACAACCGGCTTACCAAATTTTTCGGCAAGTTTCATTAATCGTAATGCTTTACGGTAACCTTCCGGGTTGGGCATACCGAAATTTCTGTAAAGATTCGATTTTGTGTCCCGACCTTTTTGATGCCCAATTATCATCACTTTGTGTTGATCAAGTTTTGCAAATCCGCCAACGATTGCATGATCATCCTTATATAATCGATCACCATGGAGTTCTGTAAATCCTTCGGTGATCATGTAAATATAATCTAATGTGTAAGGGCGTTCCGGGTGACGGGCTAACTGAACACGCTGCCATCTTGTTAAATTATCATAGATACTTTTCTTTAATTCGTTAACTTTTTCTTCGAGGGTCCTTATTTCATTTGATATATCGAGATGACCTTCGTATTTGCGCATCTCCTCAATTTTATTTTCCAATTCGATAATCGGTTTTTCAAAATCAAGTACGTTTTTAGCCATTATTACTCCGTCTTAAATAACATTTTTGAAAATGATCTTCCAAGGATTTCTAAATCAAGCCATATGTTTTGGTTCTTTGCATAATAAAGATCAAGCTTTTTATGTTCTTCTATCTCTTGCGATTCAATATTTTCTACATACCAGAAACCGGTTAATCCCTTTTTACCGATAAACAGCCCGTCAAGATCAGATGAAAGTAAAGGTCCAACAAAACTTTTTTTACCAATTAATACTTCGGGAACACCAAGCATGAATTTAATGAAATCGCTCTTCTTCGAGGTGAACTTCTGAAATAAATATATGAAAGGATAAACCAAAAGTAAAATTAACATTAAACTCAGAATTAAATCGAATAACTGTTTTGTAATTTGATATGAAAATGAAGAAATATTATACTGAACTTTTAGCAGCGGAATATCATCAAGAACTGCGATGGAAGATTTACCAACAAGATAGTCGAGTTCGTTACCGGCAACCATAAATTCAACATTCAATCCGTGGCAGTCTGAAACTACCGCAAATATCTGGCTGAAAGATAATCCTTCCGAAGTAAAAATTACTTTATTTATTTTTTCTTCTGTTATCAATTTCCTGATATTATCTACTGCACCAATAATTTTATAGCTGCTAACATTTTCACCAATTCTTTTTCTTGTTAACCCTACCAAACCGCTTACTTGATAAAAACCGGTAAAATTAGATTTCAGTTTTGAAGCAAGCTGGGCAGCATTTTCTTCATCACCAACAATAATAGTTTTTGTTTTTTTTGTTTCCGAGCTAAATCCAACTTTGAACAATACCTTAAAGATAATCCTCCATATCGAAAAAGATATGAATGAAAGCACGTAAGTAATAAGTACAACTGCCCGGCTGAATGCGAACTGCTTAAAGAAATATGTTAAAGCAGCAAGTACAATCATTCCGGCAAATAAAGAAATGTAACTCCTAAAGATTGAAACAATATTTTTTCTGTATACGCCGCCGAGAGCCGAAATAAAAATTTGAAGTAATGCCGGGACAAAATAGACCCACGGTACTGCAAATGCCGGGAAACCGAGCCAATGTTCATTGGCATAAATTTTTTCTGCGTAGTAAACAGCACCACTGAAAAATATAAAATCAAAAAGTATGCTGATGATCGAGTATTTATAAACGTTGGCAAACGCTATTAATTTTCTGAATAATATTGCGGACTGCAATATTGCTTCAACCAATAATGAGGTTGAAAAATGTTTTTTAACAAAAAGGTGCATTGCATCATAGAAGATTTTTGTTTCGTCAATGCTGCTTCTTTTTGTACTCTCGCCTTTGTAATGGATTACTTCAGTAGTATGAACATAATAAACTTTATAACCGGCTTTTTGTGAACGGTAACATAAATCGAGGTCCTCCCCGTACATAAAAAACTGCTGATCAAATCCGCCTATCTTTTCAAATACTTCCCTTCTCAACATCATAAAAGCGCCGCTTACAGCATCAACTTCATATGTTTGGTTTTCATCAAGGTATGTTAGGTTATACTTTGCAAATAATTTACTCTTCGGAAAAAGTTTACTCAGACCCATTACTTTTGTAAAAGAAGTCCATGGACCGGGGAAAGCTCTTCTACATGCGAGCTGAAGTGTTCCATCCGGATTTAAAACTTTGCACCCGGCAATTCCGGCATCCGGGGTAGAGTTAAAAAATTGAATCATCTTGGTAAGTGTTTCTTCTTTTACAATTGTATCGGGATTGATAAGCAGAAAAAATTTTCCCCCGGCAATAGCAAGTCCTTGATTGTTGGCGGTTCCGAATCCAACATTTTTTTCATTCACAATCAGTTTAACATCGGGATACTTTTCACGGATCAACTCAACGCTGCCGTCATCGGAAGCATTATCAACTATAATAATCTCGGCAGAAATATTATGAAGAGATTTTTTTATGGAAGAAAGTAAGTTGAGAAGAAATTCCTTCACATTATAGTTAACTATAATAATAGATAGTTCTATCATCGCAGATTAATTAAGTTTCCCGATTAGAGATCTTAAACGCAGTTTCCAAACCATTAATACGGCTTCCCTAACAATTTTTTTTGACATCTTTGATGTACCTTGAATACGGTCGGCAAATGTAATAGGTACTTCTACAATTTTAAAATTTTTCTTCCACGCTAAGAAATTCATTTCAATTTGGAACGAGTATCCGTTCGATTCAATTTTATCAAGATTAATCGATTTTAAAACTTCTTTCCTGAAACATTTAAACCCACCGGTAGCATCTTTAACCGGCATACCGGTAACTATCCTCGTATAAACATTAGCAAAATAACTTAGCAGCAATCTTCTTATCGGCCAGTTGATAACACGGACACCATCAATGTATCTGCTGCCAATTACAAGGTCGTTATGTTTAATATTTTCCAAAAATGTTTCTACCTCTTTCGGATCGTGCGAAAAATCCGCATCCATTTGAATTACTGCTTCATATTCATTCTCAAGCATAAATTTAAATCCGGCAACGTATGCTGTTCCAAGTCCCATCTTTCCATTACGTTTTATTAAATGAACACGGTTATCTTTCTCAGAAAATTTTTTTACAAACTCAGCAGTTCCGTCCGGTGAATTATCATCAACAACAAGGACATTCAATTCGGGATACATGTTAAGAATAAGCGGTATCAACTTTTGAATGTTGGTTATCTCGTTATATGTAGGAATTATAATTAATGTTTTCATTATTCTTCAAAATGTCCTTTGCCAAAGAGTACAACAAATATAGTTCTAAAAATTATTTTAAAGTCCATTCTCAAACTCATATTTTCTATATAGTAGAGATCATACCGCAATTTCGCTCTCACGTCTTCAATATTTTCATCGTATTTATGTTTTACTTGTGCCCAGCCGGTTATTCCTGGTCTAACTTTCAACCTTCTTTTATAGAGTGGAATTTCTTGCGAAAGTTTTTCGACAAAGAAAGGCCTTTCCGGACGCGGACCAACAAAACTCATATCACCTTTTAAAACATTGTAAACCTGGGGAATTTCATCCACCCTAATTTTTCTAAGTAGTCTTCCAATTGTAGTAACACGCGGATCACCTTTCATAGACCAAACCGGTCCCGAATATTTTTCAGCGTCTTTTATCATCGTTCGGAATTTTACAATCTTAAAAACTTTATTGTTCATTCCGCTTCTATCCTGACGGTAAAATATCTTGCCTTTGCTATCAATCTTAATAGCGATCGAACTTAAAATAGTTATTGGTAATGTTATGATAAGCAACATTAACGAAAGTACAATATCCATAAGCCGTTTAAGTTTTTTTTCCCATTCAGGCATCAGTTCCGGCATAACATCTATTAACGGAACTCCGTAAATCTGGGATGTTCTAACTTGTCCGCTGATTAAATCGTACAGATCGGGAACAATTTTAATATCAACACTATTCCCCTCACACTTCGAAATTACTTCCAGCAAAGTATCTTCATGATGACGTTCAAGTGAGATTAATACATTTTTAATGCTATGTTCTTTGATAATCACTTCAAGATTATCAACAGCTCCTAAAACACTAATTCCTTGATATTCTTTAGTTAAATTTTCTTTGAGTACGGCAATGTATCCAACAACATCCAAACCAAGTGCACGGTGTTTTATAATTGTATTATGCAGCTCGTTTGCTTTTTGATTAAAACCAACAATAACAGCATTACGTCTTCCTATTCCTTTTATCAGCAAATTTCTTTGAACGCTTCTTACAGCTAATCTGCCGATACTTACTAAAAGGAGAAAGATTCCCCAATAGACGAAAATATATAAGGGGAATGCAGTTTGAACACCGGACTTGTAATCATCATAAACTATTAAGATGAATAAAATAAATATTCCAACAAAAGAAGCTTTGAACAAGGTGGATAGTTCATCAAAACGGGATTGTGCAAACCAGGTCCGGTACATACCGACAAATGTAAAAATGATAACCCAGTATAAATAGACAGCAAATAATGGGAAGAGAAAATCGGGCTGTGAGATTAAATCGAATAGCCCGGTTTCTACACGTAAGAAATAAAAAATAACAAACGCAAAATTGACTGTTAAAAAATCAGTTAACAGTATTAGAAGTCTTTCAACTTTTTTACTCAATTCTACCTCGGTATGAACTAATTCAAATTATGTAAAACTTTTTCTGAAATATAATCTCCAATTGATAACGAACTTGTAGCAGCCGGTGATGGTGCGTTGCAAACATGAATAACCCTACTGTCCTCTACGATAAAAAAATCATCGAGCAGACCACCTTCTTTGCTGCATGCTTGTGCGCGTACGCCGGCACCCCCTTTTCCAAGATCATCTTTTGATATTTCGGGAATCATCCTTTGCAACGCTTTTACAAAAGCACTTTTATTGATCGATCTGTAATACTCACCCAAACCGGTTTTCCAATTTTTCTTTATTACTTTATGAAAACCTTTCCAGGCAATTGTCTGATAAAAATCTGAAAAGTTGAAACTTGTTTTTGAATACCCTTCACGTTTAAATGCAAGAACTGCGTTTGGACCGGCTTCTACTTTACCATCGATCATTCTTGTAAAATGCACACCGAGGAATGGAAATTCGGGATCGGGAACGGGATAGATTAATGACTTAACTAAATATTTTTTTTCATCTTTTAATTTGTAATACTCGCCGCGGAACGGAATTATTCTTATATCTAAATGAGGGTGCGTAGTTTTTGCTATCCTATCGGAATGTAAACCGGCACAAGTAACTACCATTTTTGATGTGTACGAAGATGAATCTGTAATCACTTCACAATAATCCGTTTTAATTTTAATATCTGTCACACCCTGATTGAATTTTATCTCGGTATTATAGTTACGTATTAACTCTAAATATTTTTCCGATACTTCTTTGTAATCAATTATACCGGTTTGAGGGACAAATAGTCCGGCAGCAGATTCTACATGCGGCTCAATTTCTTTTACTTCTTCCTTAGACAATTTTTTTAGACCTTCCAAACCGTTCTGTGTACCCCTATCAAATAATTTATCCATGTAAGGAATTTCTTTTTCATCAACTGCGACAATTACTTTACCGCAGATATCGAACTTTACCTCATTCCTATTGCAAAAATCGATCAGCATTTTATAGCCGCGTACGCAATTAAGAGCTTTTAAACTTCCCGGTTTGTAATAAATTCCCGAATGAATCACACCGCTGTTATTACCGGTTTGATGTTTCGAAACGGAATCTTCCTTTTCCAACAACAACAATTTAAGGGATGAATTCTTTTCAAGAATTTTTAAACTTGTTGCCAGTCCAACAATACCGGCACCTACAACAATAATATCAAACATTTATCTCTCCGTAGAATCCCAGGTTACACTATGCTTATTTCTGATAAACTTTATAAAACCTTCAGCTATTGCCACATTAGAAACAACAAAAAAATACGGTATAGAAAAAATTTGAATGCGT
This sequence comes from Melioribacter roseus, assembly GCA_020723165.1. GTDB lineage: Bacteria > Bacteroidota > Ignavibacteria > Ignavibacteriales > Melioribacteraceae > DYJK01. The sequence goes on from DYJK01000002.1 coordinate 52,805, forward strand.
ACTTTAATCAACGAAAGTAAATAGCCGCCGAATGCTAAAAGATAAAATGCTAATTGAAGAAAATAAATTTTTCTTATCAATGTATTTCCATCTGCCAGGAAGAAACTTAAGATAAATAATAGAACGAGCATTGCCGGAAGAAACCAACGGGTTACTTTATGCGATAAGTAACTATAGCTTAATAATATATTCTTGTGCCATAATAAATTTTTGAAATAGATCAGCGTTTGAAAATTTGTAGCACCAAATCTCACTTTCCTATTATATTCAGAAATAAGATTCAAGCCGGTATATTCATAAGCAGCGGCGTCTTTGGCAAAGGCAAATTTGTAATTTTGCGAGAGCACCCAAAGCGAAACAAACAGATCATCTGTTACAGCTTTTTCTGTTGGAATATTTTTATAGAATTCTTTTCTAATGGCAAAAATTCCCCCGTTAGCGGCAAGCATTATTCCGCATTTACCCTCGGCTTGTTTAATGAAAGTTTCATACTGCCAGTATTTTGCTTCCTCTACTCCTTCGTTCCTGATGGTTTCGTTATCAATAAGTATTAATCTGCCGCAAACACCGCCGACTTGCGGATCAGAAAAATCCCGGACTAAATTTTTTAAGACATCTTTATCAAACACTGTATTAGCATCGGTGAAAACTATAATTTCATTATTAACTTTTCTTACCAGCTCATTCAAGATGCCGGCTTTTCCTTTTCTATCCGAAGATATAACCGGTTTAAGCCAGCTATATTTTTTTTCACTTTCTAAAAGAATTTCATTCGTTCTATCCCAGGAATCATCTGAACCGATAAATACTTCAATTTTACTAAGATTGTAATTAAGTCCGGCAATATTTTGAATTCTTTTTTCAATTACTTTCTCTTCGTTAAAAGCAGCTATCAGGATAGATATTGTAGGTTCGTAATTAGAATTAACCTGGATTTCGCTTTTTCTTCTGCTGATTAAGTAGATTATCAATGGATAAATGAAAAAGGAGTTAATCACAAGAACTAAAACTGTAAAGAAGAATATTTCTAAGACCGTAATCATTGTGTTTTTTCTTTTATCAATTCCGAATAGAGAATTTCAAATCGTATTGCAATTATTTCCCACAAATAATTTTCTTCCACCAATTTTCGTCCGTTTGCAACCATTCCTTGTGAATCATATTTATAATCAAAATAATCGAGTATACATTGAGAAAAATCTTTTTCGTTATCAGCAATTAACAATTCTTTTTGATCCGATGCCGGTATTCCCTCTTTACCAACAGTTGTTGTGATTACATTTTTACCGGCTGCAAGCAGTTCTAATATTTTAACCCGTACACCGCTTCCAATTCTTAACGGAATAATCACTAATGCTTTATCTGCAAGTTCTTTCCAAATATTATTGATGAATCCTTTAACAATAATATTTTTACGAACATTATCTCTTATTACAATTTTCTTCGGTAAATCGCTCCCGTAAATATAAAGTTTTGTACCTGGTTTTTTATCAACGATTGATGGAAAAATATTGTTAGCGAACCATAAAAACCCGTCCAAATTCGGATACCAATTTAGTGAGCCGATATGTGCAATCGATAATTTTTCTTCATCAACGTTCTTTAACAACAACAATTCTTTTTCAATTCCCAATGGAATGACCTTACGCTTAATTGAAGGATTTAATAAATGTAATCTCCCTGAATCTTCTTCGCTCATCATTATTACTCTATCAAATTTTGAGCAGAGTGCCGGTTCATATTTTAGAAACTTTTTATACTGGATATACGAAAACAATTTCAATACGGGATTAGTTTGATTACGATAATATCTTTCCATTATCGTCAATTCTAAATTTTCTTGCCTAAGAACTATCGGCGCGTCGGATAACTTTTTAATTTCATTAATTATCCATCCCATGTGGGAGTTGGTTATATGAATTATATCAAATTTATTACGATGTAAGAAATCAACTAAAAATTCTTTTAATTCTCTTCTAACGTATTTGGAAAGATTGTAAGGTACCGGGCTTGCTAGATTCTTTAGAGCATCTAAAAAATTATTGGGAGTACTTACATCAAGAACATGGAGTTTGGCAAATTTTTCTATTTCCGGTTTTACCTTCTCAAGATTCTCATTTTGCCGGTATGCTATAATTTCTATTTCATGTCCAAGTTGTGAGAGATGTTTAATAATTCCCCACATACTTTTTTTGTGACCATCTACCGGGGGATAAGGAATTTTAGGAAGTACCTGGAGTATTTTCATCTGCTCAATTAAATAAATTTTTAGGATAAACAAATAATTGTTTAAAGAAGTAATATCCTTTAATAATCAAATTTCTGTTTATTGAAATTAAACCGGCTAATGTGAAGACAATGCTGCGTAAGAATAATCCAATCCAATGAATTATTATTACAAAAAAGAAATTGATAGCTGAAAAATGTTTTTGGTAGAACTGAATTTTGCCGATCGTTTGATTTTTATATTTGAACCATAAATTTTCATCAGCAGTAGAACCGCCATAGTGAATCAATTTTAAATCCGGCAGAAAAACTATTTTACCACCGCTCATCTTAAAGCGGTAACAAAGATCGGTTTCTTCCGAATAGAAAAAAAACCTTTCATCGAACCCGTTAAGCTTCATTATTTCCGCTTTCGGGCAAAACATAAAAGCACCACGGATTACATCTACCTCGGTAGGTTCTTTCAATTCTATTTCATTTTGATAGTACTTATTAAAAATTTTCAAATGTTTAAATATCTTATACAAGAAAAAGTTTTCAGTCATAGCATTCCATACTGAAGGAAAGTTTACAACGCTTTCTTGTTTTGATTTATCCGCATTTAAAAGCTGTATACCGGCAAATATTTTATCACTACGGCTTTCTGCAAAGTCGAAAACTTTCTTGATAACATTATCAACAAACAAAACATCATTATTTAAGAAAAGAAGATATTTGCCATGAGCAAAGTTTAGTGCTTTATTATTCGCCGCAGCAAAACCAATGTTACATTCATTCTTTATTAATTTTATTCCCGGATACTTACTAACAATTTCTTCAACGTTTCCTTCTTCAGATTTGTTATCTACGACAATAATTTCGAAGTTCACACCCTTTGCATAATTGAAGAGAGAATGCAAACAACTATCGAGAAGCTTAAGCGAGTTGAAATTAACAATTACAACGGTGATATCTATCATCGTAAATATTTGTTCCATTTTTCTTTATTTAGCAACCGTAAGATTACTTCCCATTCTTCTTTTTCAAAATAGTTTAAGATTATTAACGGTACTATAATAACAATACACGAAGTTACTAAATATAAAACGAGAGACAGAAATGATAGCCTGTAGATAATTATCGTCGTAACAACTACCCATGATAAAAGTTTTAGATTAACAAACGAAAGTTTAAAATTATTCTTTAATAAAGCCCATGTTAGGAAAACAAATCCCAAAAACCCGGCAGCAATCTTAGCAAAACCAACCCCGGTGTATGAATACTGCGGAATCAAGATTAAATTAAGCAAAGTATTTGATACGACCAGCACTAAGGAGTAAATAAAATTTAATTTTTGTTTACTATGTGCGGTTAACAAATCCAATGTAAAAAAATTAAAGAACATAAAAACCAGCGACCAAAAAATCATTACAGAAGGAAGACTGGCTGAGCGGTATTTAATTCCAAAAACCAACTGAACTATTACTTCCGATTTGAATGAAAATATCAACGCTAATGCAAAAGAAATTATAAATAGAACTTTGAACACCATTGCATTAATAGCATCGATTTTAAACCTATCTTGTAGATTTTTTACAAGGAATGGGAAGACTGTTGTAACGATAACACCCGGGATGATATTCAAAGGCATTGTAAGTCTGGAGGCGGCAGAATAGATACCGGCAGAATATTCGTCTCTCAGCGTTTTCAGAAGAACTACATCAAATTGCTGATAGACAATTGCAAGCAATACAAACCCGGCAAGTGGTAAAGCTTCTTTTAACAGCCAGGCGGATTTGTAAAAAACAATCTTGGGTTTAAAACCAAATTTTTTCTTGAGAAAAACAAATTGAATAACAAAACCGGGGATTGTTGAAAACACATAAGCAAAAACAAAATAATAAATTCCCCCGTTGAAAAAGGGCATTAATATTACTGACACAAGCATTAATAAATTATCGAGTATGGTTAATGTCATCGGGTAATGCATTTTCAGGTGAACTTTGAACGGGGTTGCCAGCAGTTCCCTGAAATTAGCCATTCGCGTGGAAAAAATTACACTTAGAAAAAGAACATTTGATAAGATAAATTCTGTTGAAGAGAATTTTAGAAAATAGATTACAGCATCAAATAATATTAAAACAATAAAAAAAAGTACCAGACGAATAGATAAGGCACTGTTTAATATTTTGTGGCTATCTACTTCTTTTGATGATTCGCGGAAAACGATAGGTCCCAAACCAAAATCAATAATTTTTGAAAGGATTCCAACAACAGCCACAAGATAGCCGAACGTACCAAATTCTTGAACAGATAAATATCTTGCACCAATAACAAAGTAAACGAACGTGAGTGCAAGTGATACACTCTGCCCTATTGTTAGTGAAAAAACATTTTTAGTAATTTTTTCGATGGTCTATCCTTCAATAATTACAATTGTTTTAATTAGCCGTGCTTAAGTTTAGACTCTTCTAATAGCTGTTATAGAAGATTAATGTTTCTAAAAAATTACCTTTAAATATCTTTTTAATAAGAGTAAATTTACAAAAATAAAATTCATAGATATTTCAAAATATTTTGATGATTAAATCCAGGTTCAATACCGAGATTCCCCTTTACTTAACAATCGCAACGGTTTTTAGTTTTTTACTTTCACTATTTCTTTTACAAATATTTGCCGGGCTTTTGGTAATTCTTTATCTCTTTGAAAAATTTGAAGATAAGAAAAAGGGATTCGATTTTTTTGGACTAGCATTTCTAGTTTTCATTATTGTTAGAATTATATCTATCATCTTTTCCGAATTTCCATCAGTCAGTGCCGAATCAATTTATAAAGATATGCTGTTTTACCTGGGCTTCTATGCTCTTAATTTCTACTTAAAAGTTTTTGATGAAAAGAAATACACAATAATTATTAATTCTTTTGCCGCTGCCGCAGTATTAATTACCTTGATAGGAGCTATACGGTTTAACCTTGGAGCCGTTGAAAGAGCACAAACTTTTTCTTCGGGTTACACCACTTTTTCTGCATATCTGCTTACCGGGTTGGGTGTGCAACTTTTTTTGTTTGACGATACAAAATCAAAACGATCTATATTAATTTGGATGGCCGGTACGGCAGTTATATTATACGGAATAATTATTTCATTAGGTCGTACAAATATTGCAATTGCCGGACTGATGTTTTTAATTTTCATTATCATTAGAAAATTAAAAATTAGGTATGCAGTAATCGTTATCCTTTTAACCGCTGTTCTTTCTGTTATCTCTTTTTCAGCAAACACACTGCTTGTTTCTCAAAGAATAGGTACACCATTACAGCTTTCTGATCGCGATATAATTTACAAAGGTGCTAAGGAAATTTTATTTGATCATCCGCTGCTCGGATTTGGGCCCCGTACGTTTCCGCAGATATTTCCAGATTCACTCAAATCACAATTATCCGATACCGGTATAGGAAGCTGGCACAACGATTTCCTTCAGATCTATTTTGAGAGTGGTCTCCTTGGTGAAATTATATTTCTAATTTTACTTACTATGCCATTCATAATAAGTATCAAATATCTAAGGAAGGATTACATCAACAAAAACATTTTACTGGGGGCACTATTTAGTATAGGAGGATTAATTCTTTCGGCTGTTACTTCGGTATTTATCAATTCCCCGGTTCTATCCGTTGTGTTTGCTTTTTTATTTGCTATTGTTGCTAGGGAAAATAAAATTTTCAACTCTCTTAAAAAATCTACAGTATAAAACTCTAAACACGAAAAAGTTAGTGAGCTTTTGTATCTCGCTTGATCATTTGCCAAACAGTTAAGAAAATTATTCGAAGGTCTAAAAAGAAATCCCAATTCTCTATATACCAAATATCATATTCGATTCTTTTGATGGTCCTCTTTTTATTTTCGACCGGATCGGTTACATCGCCTCTTAGTCCGTGAATCTGTGCCCAGCCGGTCAGGCCGGGTTTAACTAAGTGACGTAATTTGATTGCGTCAAAGTATTCCAGATATTCCTGGTTGAAAGCAACTGCATGCGGACGCGGACCAACAATCGACATTTCCCCTTTGAGTATATTCCAGAACTGCGGCAGTTCATCAAAATTATACTTTCTTAAATACTTGCCGATTGTTGTAACCCGAGGATCGTTTTCAAGTGTCGGATTAAAACTATCTTCTTGATTTTTTTGCTTATAATACATCGAGCGGAATTTATAACAACTGAACTTTTCATTTTTCAGACCGATCCTATCTTGAATAAAAAAGACCGGGCCGCGTGAAGTTAATTTGATTAATAAAGCTATCAGCGGAATAAGCCAGCTTAAAATTAAAATCATTACTATAATGCTAAAAATTATATCGAATGTTCTTTTAATAAATCGTAATTGAATTTCTGCCAGAGGTTCATTCCGGACAGTAATGATCGGGAAATTTCCGATTGTACTTAACATAAATTTTTTTGAGAGAAATTGAAAATAATCCGGTATGATGTGTGTCCTAACCGCATTTCTATTACATATATTAACAATGTTATTAAGTCTGAGCGAATCGTAATTTGACGCCGCAATTATGACATCATCAATTTTATATTGATTAATTACCTCATTAAGATCATTCAACCCGCCTAATAGTTTTTTACCGGGATTGCCATCATCAACAAATCCGATTAAGTTAAAACCAAGCACCGGGTTAGATTCAACTTGCGCAGAAAACTCAACACCAATATTGTTAGCTCCAACAATCAATAAATTTTTAACATACTTCCCTTTTGCCCGTAAAATTTTTTGTAATGATTTGAAAGATATTGTTCGAGCGCTTATAAAAGAGATTAACAGAATAAAATAAGATAGAATAAAATTACGGGTGAATAAATTTTCCTTTTTTGCAAAGATGAAAATTATTGCTGCAATTATTTGAAGCAATACATTTTTAAAAATCAGTTGAGCTTGAAAGCGGAACTCATGCGGATTGAAATTATCGTAAAGATCGGTAATGTTGGTTGTGATATACCATAAGATATTCAGCCCTAGCATCAGAATGAACATGTATGGTCTTTCATAAAGAATGTGCGAGGGTTGTGCTATCCATGCAGAAAAAAGAAAGGATAAATTAAGAAGTAAAATATCGAGCCAAAGTTTGATCGAATAAAGAGACTTTCGGTTTGTAATCATAGATATATATTATATTGATTTCAGTTACTGTTTTGTTTGAGGAAGTTTTTTATCCTTTCAATTACACTTTCAACAGAAATATTTTGCATACAGATATTATTACTGCATTCTGCAAAGGTTTTACCGTTATAACACGGAGAACACGGAAGTTTGGCACCACCCCATAGTATTTCTGCATTTTCATTGATACCGATTCTTTCTTTCGGATTAACCGGGCCAAACAACGCAACTATTTTTATGCTTGAAAGTTTAGCAAGATGCAGAATACCGGTATCATGTGTTACCAATATTTCGGAGTTGTTAAAAATATCTATTAAATCTAATAGATCGGTTTTACTAATCAAATTAATAAACGGTAAACCGGAAAATTCTTGCACTACCCAGCTATCAGAATCTGCACCCACTAAAATAATCTTATTACCACCGGCAATAAGTTTTTTTGCCAGTTCTACATAATTGGTTATATCCCATCTTCTTAGATCATCATTTCGTAAAATGTTTTTTGATCCGCCCGGAGCTAATATCACTCTTGGCGATTTAGTGTTTCCTAATAATTCTTCAGCACGATTCTGTGCAGATAATTTGATCCTAGGTAGTCTTGAGTTTTGCAATTGCCAATCATTATTTCCTAAAATCATCCGGGAATATTCATCACTATGATATCTGCCGGCTAGTAAAAAATTTTCTTCATTACTGCTGCCGAAGTCTTTGTAAATACCGGTGCTAACCGGCAAAAGTAATATTTTATATCGTCTATCGCGGTAACAATTAAGAACAATATGAAAGCGCTTACCGGCTAAATATTTCCACAAGTTAAAGATGGTTGTAAACTTTTTTAAAAAAGAACCGTGGTATAATTTCTTTTCATCAATTGAATAGATTTTGTTAACTCTACCAAAGCTCGATACGAGCGGCTCAACGATCTTGCCGCAGACCCATGTGATTTCGGCACCCGGATATTTTTCATCAATCGCCGTAATCAAACTTGAAGCCATTACAACATCACCGATAGCACCAAGTTTGAATATCAATATTTTGGTCGATCTATTCATACTATATTTTTATAATGTAAATATTTCTTAAAATACTTTTTGAAGGAAATACTTTATCTTTGTGCCGAACTATATTCATTCTACTTAATCGTATTCTTATGCAAATTGTATTCAAAAGGATATTGCTTTAATGTTATCTATAATCATAGTCCAACATAATAACCAAAACTTAACAATACAAGCGATAGAATCTATTAAGACAAATTTAAGAAAAGATTACGAAGTGATTGTTGTTGACAATTGTTCAAACGATAATGACCCCAATATTTTAAAAGAGTTGTTCCCGGAAATCAAACTAATCATAAATAAAGAAAACCTCGGCTTTGGCAAAGCAAATAACACCGGGACAAAAACAGCTAACGGAGAAATACTTTTTTTCCTGAATAACGATACAATAATAAAATCTGATTTTGTACGGCACATCGAATATTATTTCCAGAATGATCCCTCCATTGGAATAATCGGGCCTAAACTTTTAAATGGTGACTTTTCCCTACAGTTATCACACGATAATTTGCCTTCATTTGTTAATGAATTTGTAACTAAATTCAGTTCAAAATTATTTTACCAGAATTTCGATCCTATTGTTAAGATAAAATCAAAAAAATATTCAGTAAGAAAAAATGTTGGGTTTGTTACCGGGGCTGCTTTGTTCATTCGAAAAAATCTTTTTATAGATTTAGGAGGTTTCGATGAACAAATGTTTATGTATTTTGAAGATGCCGATCTTTGTATGCGAGTTAAAGATTCCGGTTATAAAATTTTATTTATTCCAGAAGTAGAAATAATACATTTGCGTGGTGCAAGCTGGCATAATGATAATTTTGACAGCTTAAAAAATCATTACCGCAAAAGCCAGTTACTTTATTATTCTAAACATAGATCGAGTTTTGAAAATTTATTGTTAAAATATTTTTTACTACTATCAGGTAAATATCCTGGATGAGTATATAATTTGGAACAGCAATGTTAAAAAAATGGCTGCCCGGTTTTATTGGTTTAAGCGTACTTGCTTTGTTAGGACGTTTACTCGGCCTCGTCCGCGAAATATTGATGGCATCTAAGTTCGGTGCCAGCGATATAACAGATGCATACCTTACAACACTTCTCCTTTTCGATATTGCTATAGCAGCTAATGCATCTATCCTTTCCGGTACATTATCATATTATACGGAAATTAAAAAGTCGTCTGTTTTCTCTAACGCAATTTTTAAACTCGGGTTAAAGATATTAGGATTATTTTTAATTATTGCAATGCTACTTTACCCGTTTATTGATGAGATCGTCCTTATCATTTTTTCAAGATCGCTTACGACCGCTCAAATCATTATTGATACTTCAAGATTATTATTCTTTCTCTTAGCTTTTATCCTTGCATGCGGACTTTTTTCTGCTCTTCTACAAAGACGAGGATATATTACAAATCCCGGAAGATTGACAATATTCTTAAACATCTCATCAATTTTATTCCTAATCTTTTTCTCTAAAGAAATCGGGATTATCTCGCTTCCATTAGGATTACTTATCGGTGGTATTTTCTTTTTCGCATATCAAATTGTATTAATACAAAAAACAAAAATGCACGATTCAAAAAATTCTTTTGAAGACAAATTTAATTTGTTTGGTTGGAGTGCTGTTGTTTTGTTGATCTTCTTTAATTCATTACTGCCAAGTTTATCGGGACTAATAGAGCGTTACTTCGCATATAACTTTTCAGAAGGTATTTTTTCGCACTACCAGTATGCAGTAAAAATTATTTTGTTGCCTTTAACAATAGTTAGTTTTGCAATCAGCACTTCACTGCTGCCGGTACAAACACAATCTATAAGCGAGGGCAATAAAAAGGAATTCATGGATTCTACCAATAATGGAATTTTAATTTCGATTATCACTTCAGCACTATTTGCCCTTATATTTGCAACACTTTCGGAACCGATAATAAAATTAATCTATGAGCGTGGGCATTTCTCAACACACGATAGTATAGAGACTGCACATGCACTGGAAATTATGTCGATAGGATTAATCCCATTTTTATTAAACCCGGTACTCATTAATATCTTTTACTCCTTAAAAGCTGTTAAAAATTTAATAGCTATTAATCTGTTTTTTATTGTTGTTCAAGTTGCACTCCTGATATTATTTACAACGATTTTTACCAGCATTGAAGCTTTAACAATAACCTGGGTAATTATTGTTTGGGTAAACAACATTTCGTTAATTGTTTTTATCGGACGGTTTAAAAACATACATTTTGATAGGACTATTGTATTAAAATTATCTCTTGTTGTTTTAATTACTGCCGTAACTTCACTACTTAGTAGAAAGATGATAGGTTCAGTTTTTAATAATAGTATAAATGATAGCAGCTGGTTAGTTTTATTGAATACTATCGGGATTGGCTTATTGTTAATTATTTTCTTTGCACTAATTACTTATTTCGTTTTTCGTGATAAACTTATAGGTATGCTTTCTTCATTAAAGAAAATTAGAGATTAGCACTTCCCAGGTTTAGTGCATCAACCGCCGAAGTGATCTGCAATTTTATCATCAATATATTGTTTTAATTTTTCTTTGAATTTAGTACGACCAAATTCTAATGCGTGTTTACGAATAGTTTGAGGATTGAATTTTTTTTCGTCAAAAGAATTAACTGTTCTGATTAATTCCTCTTTTGTTTGTTTATAGAAAAATATTCCGGTTGCGTTCTCGCTATTGTTAACAACTGTTTCTAATGCACCGCCCAAACCAAATGCTATGACCGGTTTTCCACACGCCATCGCTTCGAGCGGAACAATACCGAAATCTTCAACACCCGGAAAGATTAATGCTTTACAACCACGATATATTTTTGCTAATTCTTCATCACCTCGCCAACCTAAAAACTCAATATTACTTTTAGAAATTGATTTCAATTTCTCACCTTCGGGTCCGGTGCCGACAATTAACAATTTTTTCCCGGTTTCATTAAATGCTTCGACAGCTATCTCAACTTTTTTATAAGGAACGAGAGCGCTTACTATCAAAAAGTAATCTTCACTTTTTTCAGATATTTGAAACAATGATGTATCAACCGGCGGATGAATAACATCGGCATCGCGGTTGTAGTATTCTTTAATGCGTCGTGCAACATTATATGAATTTGCTATATAATGGTGAACACGATTACTAGTTGCTACATCCCATTTACGCAGCAACGGTGCAATTAGACTCATTGCAGCTCTTGTAACTACACCGGCTTTGCCTTTGCCGAAATACTCATCGTACATTTCCCAGACGTAACGCATGGGAGTATGGCAGTAACAAATATGGAGGGCATTCTTGTTTGGTTTAGCACTTTTAACAACACAATGACTTGTAGAAATAATTAAATCATAATCGGAAAAATCTATTGATTCGATTGCAAGAGGAAAAAGTGGTAAATAGTTGCGGTACTTCTCCGATTTAAAAGGTAACTTATCAATAAAGGAAGTTTTTATTTTCATCGCCTCTACAGTAGGAGAGAGCGAGCCTTTATTATGTAGAAGAGTATAAAGGTCGGCACCAGGAAAAAGTTCACAAAGAACTTCCAGAACTTTTTCACCACCACGCATACCGGTAAGCCAATCATGAACTAAGGCAATGTTCATAATATAAAGAATGGTTATTTAACTGAATAACTAAAAGTATTGACAATATATTTTATTCAAAAGAAGGAATGAGACATTCCACATAAATTAAACAACAACAAATAAAATTTCGTAAAAATTTCCTACTAATATTGTTGAACAAACTTTTTTAAAAGTTTAATAAACCTTATATGTAATGTTTTATATTTGTTTTGTAATATTCAAATGTTTTCAATATCCCGTTTTCTAAAGAATATTCCGGTTGCCAATTAGTAATAGCTTTAAGTTTAGAAATATCAACGCGAATATCACCAGTTTCAACTTTTTCATAATCAGCTGGCCATGGTATAAACTCAATACTCCCATTACCAACAATTCTAACAACACTTTTAACCATATCACAAAATTTTGTTGAAGTACCAGAACCAATGTTTATGACCTCGCCAACTGATAATGACGTTTCTGCAATTCTAATCATGGCATTAACAATATCGTTTATAAATATATAATCTCTAAGTTGTTTTCCATCGCCATAAATTTTGATCACTTCCCCTTTCATCGCTAGTCTTATAAACCACCCAACTAAAGAATATTTGCTGTGCTTTATTTGTTGCCTGGGGCCGTATGGGTTAGTAATTCTTAGTACCGTTGTTGGAATACCAAAATCCTTATAATACATCAGTAAGTATTTTTCTGATGTAAGTTTATGTATCCCATACAAACTTAGGGGATTTGTTGGACAATCTTCAGAGACTAAAGGTTTTTCTACTTTTCCATAGACCATTCTGGAACTGGAAAAAATAATTCTGCATTTGGGATTATATCTACGTAATAATTCAAGAATATTTAGTGTTGAACGTGCATTAAGATCCAGATCCATTTCGGGAATATTTAAACTATCGATGTAACTTACTTGAGCAGCCAAATGAAATATTATATTAGCTTTTTTAAGCAGATCAATTAATTTGTTACTATGAAGAACATCATCAATAATAATTTCTATTTTATTCGCTATGTCCTTAATATTGAATAGATTGCCTCCATATAGAGGATTTAGATTATCAATTATTATTACATTCGCTCCACAGTCAACCATTCGATGTGCAATTGTACTTCCAATAAACCCTAAACCGCCAGTGATTAATACGTTTTTATTTTTATAATAATTTATCATTTGAAATAACTCACAATATTCAATTATTTATCTCGGATTCAAAAAGCTGCTTGTAATTATTCACCATATTTTTCAACGAGAATATTTCTTTCATTTTAATATGATTTTGAATTATAGTGTTTCCATTCAGTTTAATGAAATTGAGTTTTTGTATATACTCTTCTCTATTATCAAGCGTAAAAAGCTGACGCTCGTCATTATCCACTATATCAACATTTCCCCCAACCTTCGTAGCCAAGATTGGTACATTTGCATAAATGGCCTCTATTAAACTAATAGATACACCCTCATAACGTGATGCTAAAGTAAATAAATCAAATCCTTTCATATATTGATAAGAATTCTTTAACTCACCGATTAAAAATATATCATTAGGCAATTCACTTTCTGATATCATTCTATAATATTTCCTTCGATCAGGTCCCTCGCCAATAATGATTAATTTAGCATTTGGAATTATTTTTTTGATATTTGGAAAAATTGAAATCAAGAATTCAAAATTTTTCTGATAAATAAGTCTACCGGTTGAACCAATTAAAAAGGAATTGTCAAAGTTGCTCTTACAGATTTGCGAGAAGTAACTACGCACTTCAGCTCTACTTTTAAAATGTAAATCTTGTCCATCAATACCATTATAAATAACCGGTGCGTCGTCAATCATTCCAGCATCAATAACTTCTTGTAGATTCGATTTACACTCAAATATAATTTTATTAACAGATTTCAATAGAAAACGGTAATATATTTTTGCAAGAAATTTTAATATATAACTAGGGTTATAGTTTCTATCAATAAATGATAATCCATGAAAAGTAAAAAAGGTTTTGGGTTTATTCTTCAACATAAAAGTTGAAATACCACCAATTAATGTATTAGAACTATTAAGGTGGATTATATTATATTTATTAAGTTTAATTAATTTGCGTAGTTCACATACAAAGTAAATTGCATTGAAAAGGTTTAAATCACGTTTAAGAGATTGAAGGTAGTAGTAATTTATATCATACTTTTTAAGTTCATTAAATAAAAAACTACCTTCGCCAGCAGCTACTTCAATTTCACAGTTAAGTTCTTTAAATGCACGAGCCAAGTTTAAAACAAATACTTGCGCGCCACCTATATCAGACTTTGTAACTACCAAAAGAATTTTCATTTTTTTATTCGGTTTACTCTAAAAAAGTAAAAAATTTGGTTTTTTCAACTTTGAATTTAAGCTAAATCAAAACATTTTTTCATCAACAATACCTTTTTAAATCGAACTTCTCATTAAATACATTTCCCAAAAACGATTTATGAAAATTTATTAAAAATGCCAACAAGTTTGCTGTTAAATCCTATCTGTTAATTTTTCTGATAAATCATTTAGTTATTATCAAGAATCTGCCCAAGTTAGATATACACCTAAGGGTAACTTCAATCTTCTTTTCAAAAAAATCAGGATTTTTAATTAGCTTCGTATTACTCACAATTATTTTATCAGCTATCTTTTAGAAATTTATATTAATAGAATTTTTAGAACATTGAGTAGAATCTTCAAAATACCTCTCGATAATTTTAAAGGTATCTTCTGATTCAATTTCCTTTACGTAATAGTTACTAATATTAGGATGTATTTCTGCGTCTTTAGATGATATAAGATTATGAATTACAATTGCTTTTTTGTTTGAAATGGGAAAAAACAAAGTCCCGATACAATTTTTATAGAACGAGATTGTATTACAATTAATAGCACACATGTGAGCCGCAAACGAATCAAGTGTTAATGCTACTTTTGCATATTTACTTAGAATATAAAATTCATCAATAGTAAGTTTACGAACCCCATTTACAATACGCTCTTTTAGCTGAGCCGCATTAAGTACTAAAGATTCGAAAAGTTTCTGGCTTCGATCAGAGGTTCCACAAATAATTATTTTATAATTAGTATCCATGAGAATAATTTGTACTATTTTATGCCAGAATTCTTTTCCCATTGCACGATTGAGTCCATTTTTTTTCCCGGTTTCTGTATGTAGAATAATAAAATCATCATTAAAGTAAGTTTCTAGTGGATGTTTTTTTTCAAAACCCTCCTTAGGTAAAAAATAGTAAGGTTCTAAAGCTGCTAATGAAGTGTCTATATCTATTTTTTTAATCTCCTCCAAAATTGCTTCAAGCATATGAAAATTTTCTTTTGGAGGAAATAAAACTTCATCTGTTAGTAATGAACCAAATCCACCAGAACCAAATCCAATCCTTCTTTTTATATTACCACGATAACAAATCAGATTACCATTCGGATGAGAAATTCTACCTTCAATAGAAAGATCATATTTCTTTGAGGTAATAATTTTTAGAGCATTCACCGACGACCTCCAGTGTTGAATGATTTTTTCCCAAATTGGAATGTTTGCTCTAATTTGTCGCAAATGATTATAAAATAAAATATTATCAATGTAGGGATTATTTTTTAATACCGGTTGACACCACTCACCTACCAGTATATCTATTTGAGCATGCGGAAAACGTGTTTTAATCAATGGAAAAACAAAAGACAAAATCAAAACATCCCCCAAATGTCCTAGAGCAACAATTAGAATTTTTTGGGGTTCCGTAAATTTTTCAAAAGTATTCTTCTTATAAAATTTTAAAAAAAGGTCTACAATCAAATCAGTAATCAATTGCAGACTTCTTTTCCCAAAACCAACAGTACTGTATTGATGTTTCATTAAAAAATAATCTTAAATTGATTTTGTACTACTAAAGTCTCGAATTTATTTTCCCATTTTTCCAGAAGCAAAATCCCTTATGGACTTCCAAACTGCCTCAACCTTTTTAAATTCACCGGAAATAATCCAAAAAACACTTTTAATTATCATTGTTATTCCAATATATAAGCCAGTAATAAAATAAAAATTGTTAAAATTCTTTTTTACGAAATACAATCTATTTCTTGTTTCATAGTATAATGCAACTGCAGAAAGATTCCTTTTAGTTGAACTTTTGACTTTGTGGTAAATAATGGAATTTGATTCAACAAAAATTTTGTAACCAGTTCTTAAAACTCTTAGACATAAGTCAGTGTCTTCATTGTATAAAAAAAAATTCTCATCAAATCCTTCAATTTTTTGAAAGACTTCTTTTTTTATTAACATGCAACAACCCGAAACAAATTCTACTAAAGAAGCCTTTTTATTTATGAATGATAATTTATCTGAATAAGCAACACCAGCGCCACGTATTTTATTGATTTTCCCACCAGCACTCCATATAATTTGAGGTTTATTATAATAATTAATAAGCGGCGCAACTATTCCCGCTTGTTCATCTAACTTAAATTTATTAATTAACAGTCCAAGAAAATCTGGTTCAACAATAGTATCGTTATTCAATATTAGTATAAAATCCGTTCCTTTCTTTAAGGAGTATTTAATTCCTAAATTATTACCACCGGAGAAACCTAGATTATCTTTGCTAATAATAATTTCCTTAACATAATCACCAAATTTTTCTTTGATTATGTTAACATCATCACCAGAAGAATTATTATCAACAACTATAACTTCATGATTTGGGTAATTAATTTTTTGTAACGATTCAAGACATTCCAGCGTGTCCTTCAGTCCATTCCAATTCAATATTATTATGCTAACTTTTGGCGGCATCTATTTAAAAGTTTTTGAAGGATAATTCAATCACAGTAAGCTGTATTTTCTTTGAATAATTTTTCCAACCGAAATAATTAATACCGTATTAAAAACAAAGTGCAATAAACCTATAACATTGACAAAAAAAGAAATTGATATTAAAAAGATGATAATCGAATATGAACAGATAAAAATAAACGAAGGCTCTCTCCTCATTTTATAGTAAATGGTCGAACTTAATAATCCTAATACAAATGGTATGAAACTGAGTCCAAACACTCCAAAATCTCTGTAATAATCCCAAAACATAGAGTAGGTATTATAACTGCTGTTCAAAAAAGGAAAATCGTTAAAGTTAAAATACTCCATCGCAGCTTTTTTAATACCTGTAAGAGATAGTATAAAATGCAATGTATAATAACCAAATGTATGATTTTCAAGATGATTTACTGCCCTTACAAAATTTTCCAAGTTCATAACGAAATACATATAGGGTTCAGTCAAAATTGCGTACTTAAAATCAAATTTCATTTGCGCCACTGAATACATAAATTCTAATGCGAAAGAACTTATTCTCAAGAACTGTACAGAATACATTAGTCCAATAAAAATTACAAATGATATGAATACATTTTTAAATTTCAAAAAATTACTCGAATAATAGAGCATTGTTAAAACCGCTACAATTGCAAAAATCATATTAAATCTTTGCAAAAGAGTCAAATAAGTTAAAAATGTGACTACGATAATACTAATCAGTAAATACTTAATTGCCCTTTTAGGATTTATCATTCTAATGTAGGCAACTATAAATAGAATTAATGGAGTGGCAATATGGACTGTTAAACCTATACCAAAAACTCCCCAAAACATTCTTGATTGCCCAGACATAAAATGAAATGCTGGTAAATAACCTTCAATAATATAATTCCCCAAAAAGGAAAAAATATAAATTAAAAACAAAATTAAAATTATATTACGAAATTTTTTTTTATCTACAATATTACTTGTAAAAAAAGATCGAATATCACGTAGCGAGATAATCCTCTTTTGAAAATTTATTACATAAACCACAAACGAACCAAGAAAAAATGAAATAATACCAATTGATAGCATCAGCCACTCATAATTATTCCATTCATGCTGAAGTCTGCTGAGCTTTAGCTCTGTTAATCCAATAGTTAATGACCATACTATCCCAAATACTTTTGAGGGTGAAAATAAATCAGTTCCTCTCTTAAAGGAAGAGGCAATTAAAAGGAAGAAAATAATAAAAGATACTACTGAGATTAATGACATACCTAATTTATTTTACGACGCGATAGTTTTTTATAATGTTTAGTTCTAAGAAATATTTTTTTTCTGGTTCATTCAATAATTTGTTAAACGTAAAAATAAAATAATACGCAAAGGGTATAATGCTTAAATACCAAACATTTAAAAGATTGAATACCCAAAAAAGAATTGAAATTAACAATACAACAATTATAAAAGCTGGTTTGACAAATAAGTTATTCCAATTAGGTGTATCGTTTTTAGTAAAAAAGAAAAATGACAACCCTACAAGAACGTTAGTTATAAGAGAAGTCATTGCTGCACCCTTTATATCAAACCTAGGAATCAGTAAATAGTTTAAAATAAAATTTATGAATGTAGCGGATACGACAACAAACATTCTGATTTTCTGCCTATTTGAAGTTGTAAGCATTAATCCTCGCGTTTCCGAAATCAATCTTATAAAAACAATAACCGCAAATATTTTAAGGATTGGTACAGCCTCTATGTATTCCTTTTTTCCATAAATCAAACTAATTAGTTGCTCTGAAAAGAAAAATATTGAGATGCTAATCGGAATTGAAATAATTATTAAAAATTTATTTAATGCAAAACCAACTGTTTTCCACATTTCAAAATTTTCGGAATTTAGCCTTGATAAGGTAGGCATAAAGCTGTTTACTAAAACATCTGTTATTAATAGTGGTAATAATATTAATCTAAAAACTGCTTGATAAATACCAACACTTTCTTCACTTTTCAGAAAAGCAAGTAGTATCGTATCAAGCTGAAAGTAAAGATTACCAAAAACTAAAAACATTCCGAAAATCAGAACCTTTTTAATAACTATACTAGAATTTATTAATTTTGGTTTAAATGATATATCTGGTTGAATAGCAACAACATAAAATACTGCAATAAACAATCCAATAATTCTTATTATTGCAAAAACTAAAGAAATAACAATTATACTTTCTTTAAAAAGTATTAATATAAAAATGATGAACAAAGCACCGAAATTTATAAGAAACGATACTTTTGCTTCATGTTCAAACTTTTCATTACCCCTGAAGAATGCGAATAAAAAATTTGTAAGGGTAGTGAACAAGGCATAAAAACTGAAAATGATTAACAAATAACATACTTGGGTGCTAAAATTTCCAATGAAAGCAAGAACAATCATTCCGCAAAAAGAAGATATTGTGAGAATTAATTTAATAGAGAGTAGCTTTCTAAATAATTCATTGGAAGAATTAAGATTTCTTGGTAATTCAGTAGTTAGTAATATGTCGAGTCCAAAATCTGCAAAGAGAACAAATATAGCAGCGAAGGTTTGAGCTATAGTAAACTGACCAAAAATTTCTTTTCCATAATAACGTGCTATTAACCAAAAAAGGATTACGTTTGCAAATAATCGGAAAAAAGTTGATAGGAATGAAAAAAAAGAATTTCTACTAATTTTCTTAAATTCAGACATTAAGAAATTTTCCTATCCTTAACTCTTCCTAATCGAAAATCATTTTTAAGAGATGTTGTAATATATTTATATAATTCGAGATTACTCTCCTTCATTTTTATTATTAATACATGCAAGAATACTAAGAAAAAACCCACAATGATGGAGACAACTGCTGATATGGCAGCGTATATAGTCCCCTTAGGTTTTGCCTTTCTATCTGCCGGACCGGCTTTATCCAAAACCAGCACGCTTGGTGTGTTGCGAGCTTCTTCTACACGGGCTTGTTCATAGAGCGGCTGAACAAACTCTAGTATTTTATATTGGATTTCCAGGTTGCGGTAAATTTTTAAGTATTCATTGCCAAGTTCAGGAGCTTGCTTAAACGGTATTAAAAGTTTTACATCTTGCTGTGATTTATCTGTGCCAGCATTTAACCGATCAATTTTTTTCTGGAGTTCATCAAGCTCTATTTTAGTTGTTGTTGTAACCGGATGATCACTTCCGTATGTTTGATTTAATACGCTAAGTTCAATTTCTTTTTTGTATAAATCTGTATAAATGCTAGCCATCGATTTAACTGTTGCTTCTAATTGTTCAGGAACTGCTATCACCCCGTATTTTTCCTGAAACTTTCTCATACCATCTTCTAAATCATTAATATCTTTAACATTTTGTAAATAGCGTTTCTCAACAAATTCTCTATTTGCAGTTGCATTAGTTACACTTAACTCTGTATTAATTTCGTTCAATCGCTCAACCATATAATTTGCAATGTCTGCGGCTTTCTTCGGATCTTTATCGTAAACAGTTATCGTTAAATTTCCTTCATCCTGAATTTCCAATTCAAGGTTGGACTGCCACTCTTTAACAACTTTTTCGTAGTAGTCGTCTTCGTAATCATATTCTTTGCGTAGACCAAACTTTTTAATGATATCATTCGTAACAGTTGCACTCATCAAGATTGCCATGTATCTGTCTGTTTCCGAATTTCCGCCGGTTAATGCCGCGAGCCCTTTGCTTGCCGAGAAACCTTTTGCCAAACTTGAAATTCCCGAAAGCGTTGAGAGCAGATCATTTTTCTCAGCTGGTAATACTGAGGCAGTGGATTTATACCACTTTGGTGCTAATAAGGCATAAGTAGTAGCCCCGGCAGTTATAATAAATACAAACCAAAATAAAAACCAGCGGTACTTAACTGTGATCGTTAGGAATTCAAAAAAAGTAGAACCTACTGTCTGCATCTGATCATTTTGATTTAATGGTTCAGTCATTGATTAACCTAAATTATTTTCCAAACTGTGTTAATAGTAAAACTACTGTTGCTACACTGCCGATTACTCCGATTATTCCGCTGAACTTTGAAAAGTCATACCAAAAATTTCTTGGTATTTCTTTCGGTACATAAATATAATCACCGGGTTCTAAATTTAATTTTTCTTTTTCTTTGGTTACCCAATTCATTTCTTTCCCTTTGATCACCACGATTTCTTCTTCGTCTTCACGTGCTGTTTCGGCTAAACCGCCAGCTTTTTCGATGTAATACTTATAATTTTCTCCAGGTATGTATTTCAAATAACCGGCTTTGGGTACTTGCCCAAATACATAAACGTAATCAAATTTCTCCGGGACCAAAATTAAATCGCCATCCTTTACAACAAATTTAGAAGCATCCGATGCGCTGTCGTTCAATTGTGTAAAATCTACCAAACTTTCTGCTTTTAGAATACGCAGTTGATTATCAATATTATAAAACAGCGTGTCCTCTTCCAGTAAGTTATATAAACGTGTCATTTCTAGTAACTGTTTCTGCTGTTTGAGATAAAGCTGTGTTTCAGGCGTCAGCAACATGTCGGTGTTATCCAAATATTCCCGGGTCAATTTGTATTTCTGAAGCATTTCAATAGAGTTAAAATTTCTAACAACTTCCGCACGCGATAAATCTGCATTAGTTTTAAATCCGCCGACTCTGTTAATAACATCTGTTAGATTCATACCATCAGCAGTTACATAAATGAATCCTGGGAATTTTATTTCACCAAGTACAAGTACTTTGTAATCTCTTTTTTGATTTTCATCGGCTAATATTTTTATTCTATCTCCGCTTTTCAGTTCTACATCATTATTAATATCAGCCAAAATAATTTCTTCTTTATCCCCGGAATTGTTAAGCCGTGAAATCTCGGCTTTGTTAATGTTGTCGTATGCATTATTTAATCCGCCGGCAAAAAGAATAACATCGGAAAGTTTATCACCTTCTACAAATTGGTAATTCCCTGGTTTATTTACAGCACCATCAACAGAAACAACATTTTTCTCATCATCGTAAGCCGGGAAAATAATCACATCATCATTCTTCAAGAAAGGATTATGGCTAAAATCACCGGTTAATCTAAATCTTAAAAGATCAATTTTTCTTTCTTCACCGTTGATATGTTTTAATGTAATATTTCTTAAAGCGTATTTCTTAATTTCTTTTGTGATTTGATTGAGTAACTGTTTATCGTTTTTACCGGAGAGTAAACGTGATTCTGCCTCGGCATATAATGCGGTTATAAAATGATCAAGTCGTTGTGTTTTGAATGCGGTAAAAGATCCGGTAACTATAAATTCTCCGCCAATAGTTACTGTTATTGGCTGAGATAGTAGAATATTACCTAGCTGATTATTTTTCTTCTCGTCCTCTTGTGCAAAGAGTGATCCAACAAATAATATCATTAAAAGAAAAAATATTTTTTTCATATTAATCGCCTATTTTTCAGATAAAGCAGACTTTATTTTTAAGCTACTATAATTCTTAATAGAACGCGGATGGCGCTGATTTAACTGATTATCGCGGTTAAACTTCAAAAAATTATTATCACCAAATAAGTTCTGTGTTATCGGTTTAATCCTTGTTCTATTATTTTAGTTTTTCCCGTACTGAAGATTGTAATAATCTTTATATGAGCCGTTAATAATTCTTTCCCACCAATTCTTGTTTGATAAGTACCAATCAATTGTTTTCCCTATTGCCTCTTCAAATTCAAACCCCGGCTTCCAGCCGAGTTCATTCTGAATTTTTGTAGAATCTATTGCATAGCGCCTATCATGGCCGGGACGATCTTTAACATACTCAATTAATTCAATCGGCTTATTCAATTTACTCAATATTAATTTCACTATCTCGATATTTTTCATTTCACGGCTTGCACCAATATTGTAAACCTCTCCTACACGTCCTTTCTCTAACACCAACTCGACTGCTTTGTTATGGTCGGTCACATAGATCCAATCACGAACGTTTAATCCATCACCATAAACCGGAAGCGTTTTGTTGTTTAGGGAATTTATAATCATAAGCGGAATTAATTTTTCGGGAAATTGAAAAGGTCCGTAATTATTCGAACATCTTGTAATCACAACGGGTAAACCGTAAGTATGATGAAATGATAATGCCATCAGGTCCGCAGATGCTTTGCTTGATGAATACGGGCTATTTGGCGAAAGGGGTGTATGCTCTGTAAACAAACCTTCCGGGCCAAGACTACCATAAACTTCATCTGTGGAAATTTGTACAAACTTTTTTACGCAGTACCTTTTTGCGGCTTCGAGAAGAACATTTGTACCAATCACATTTGTACGATAAAATATTTCGGAGCCGAGTATGCTTCTATCCACATGAGATTCTGCGGCAAAGTTAATAACATAATTAATTGAATATTTCTTGAAGAGATAATCAACCAATTCATAATTAGTAATATCACCTTTTACGAATTGATAATTCTTTTTCTGTTCAACACTTTTTAGATTTTCAAGGTTACCGGCATAAGTTAATTTATCGAGATTAACTACAAAGGCATCATTCCTATTAGATAGAATATAGTTAATAAAATTACTGCCGATAAACCCGGCACCGCCGGTTATTAATATGTTTTTAATTTCCATCTATAAGATTTGCTAAAAGTTAGTAAGCAAAAAATCCGAAGTAGATCCCGGTTTGAATAAAGAAATTATTTGCATCTAGATCATCAGGTACACCGCTAGTAGAATTATCATTATTAGCGGACCAATCATTACCAAAGGTTAAGGTGTAACCGCCTCCAACTCTTAAAGCAACAAATCTGTTGATCGGTATATCAACATTTAAAGTTGGAGTAAATAAATAAAATGTATTCTTGATTTCATCACTAACATTATTTGTCATTACTATACCGCCCGAAGTTACTTTATCCCAGATATCTCTCCATGATTGAGAACCGCTGTTCTGATATACTTCAACACTTTGTGAACCGGCACCTATTATAGCTCCAACGGATACACCAACATATTTAACAAACGGTAATGTATATTCAACCGTTAAACCGCCAAAGCCAAAATTATATTTTACTTCCCTATTCAAACTTCCAACTTTACCGGACGTACTTGATGTTCCACTCAATCCAATACCGCCAATCCTGAGATTATCAACAAACATAATGTAAGCATAGCCACCGCCCCCCCATAAAACCATACCTGAATTAGATAATTCTTCTAATCCGGCTTTTTTGATTTCTGTGTTAACGGGATCCAAATTAGGGATAATCCATGTTGGTGTTATTCCGCCGGCAATTCCAAAACGGGCTACCCACCCAACATCTTCTCCTTCTTCTTGTGCTTGTATAAAATTAAATGAAATAAAAAGTAGAATTAACGATATAATCTTTTTCATCGGTTAGGAATATTTTTTTGGTGGGATAAATTAGCAATTCCATACCTAAAAGAAAAATTTAACACGGGTAAAAAATTAGGGCTGTAGTAACTCTTTAAAAATGTCAGTAATTAAAACTCCATAGAAATGTCAGTGAT
>DYJK01000003.1 GCA_020723165.1 Melioribacter roseus
ATACCCGATCCCAAGAATTAAACCTGATAAATATTTTCCGAAATATCTTCCCGTGGCTTTACCAAACGAAATTTTATTTCCATACATATCAGTAACCTTAATACCAATAATTATTTTGCCAAGTGTTCCTTGTTTATTGGAAGATTCCATCAATGCAAAATAGAGCCATTCACCTATAATGCTTATTGCGGATAAAATAATTATGAGTGTAAATAATAAAAGAAAAACAGAACCGTTTAATTCAGAATCATAATAACTTTGAAAGATGACTGAAGTAAAATTTTCTTCCTCGTAATTATAAAATTCCGAGAAATAACCGAACATAAAAAAGAACCAAACCGGTATGAATAGTATTAGTCTAATAAATCCTAATATGGCATAATCGAGGAGATACGCTCCAAATCTTTGCCAAAAGCCGGCATATTTTGGTTGATTATTCAAAACCGCCCCTATTTGTTTATCAATATAAAAATTGGAACGTTAAGTTTAAATCAGAACTTTTTAGAATAGGTTAATTGGTACGATTTTATAAGGAAATCCAATCGTTATTTGCAGCAGAATTAACTTTAATATGTTTAGCTGATTCCAGAATTTTTTGTCCTACCCAATTTTTTGCAGCCGGTTCACCATGCACTAAAATTACGCGACTGGGCTTTACCACGGTAACAATTTTTATTAGATCTTCTCTTTTGGAATGAGAGGGAAAATAAAAACGATCAATATTACATTTAACTTTTTGTGGCTGACCAAATTCTGTTACAATAATTTCATCACCCTTTCCCGAATTGATAATTCTATAACCGGGAGTTTGGGGATCCATATACCCGACCCCATAAATTGCAAAATGTTCTTGCTGAAGCCAATAATTTAGAAGCTTAAATGATGTAGTCCCTTGCAGCATCATTCCGCTTGAAGCAAGTACGATACCCGGATTTTTTTTGAATTCGTTATAATCTTGTATTTCCAATAAATTGATTTGCGGAATTTCTTTTAACTCCAGTTCAGATGTTTTTCTTCGAGTTAAATAACGATTTGCATCATATACCTTAGAAATATCCCGGCCGATTCCACCGGTATAGATATGCGTATCGGTTAAAATTCTTTTTTGAATCAAATTATGAATTGAAGCAAGCATTTCTTGTGTTTTGCCAAGTGCAAAAACCGGTATGAGAACTGAACCCCCTTTGTGCAAAATATTATTAACAGATTTAGCAAATCGTTTTAACTCAGATTCCCATGTTCCAAGTTTTGAAGAATCTGTTGCACCATAAGTAGTTTCAAGAATTAGTGTATCAATTTTATTTACTAATTTTAGATCAGCATGTATCATGACTGATTGATCAGTGAGATTAATATCACCGGTATAAAATATTTTATGATTGGAATGTTCAATCAGAATTCCGGCAGAACCGAGAATATGACCGGCATCTTTAAATAGTATTTTTATTTCCTCACTTCCCTCATGA
This sequence comes from Melioribacter roseus, assembly GCA_020723165.1. Lineage (GTDB taxonomy): Bacteria > Bacteroidota > Ignavibacteria > Ignavibacteriales > Melioribacteraceae > DYJK01. The sequence goes on from DYJK01000003.1 coordinate 1,467, forward strand.
CGTAATCCTTTAACTGGAAGGAACGTATCATATTCTAATTCACGAATGCTTTTTACCAGCAAATCAATTTCTTCGTGCGTATAAATTTTCATCCCGTTTTCTAAGGTTTGATTTTCCAGTAAAATATTTGCAGCATTATGAAGTGTAATATCGGCTATCTCTTTTGTCTGTGGTGTTGAATAAATAATTACATGTGGAAATTTTTGGATCAGGAACGGAAGCGAGCCAATGTGGTCCTGGTGAGCATGAGTAATAAATACAAAATCAAGCGGCAGATCAGAAAGCTGATCAAAATTTGGAATTCCATCTACCCCTTCTTTTTTCGGGTCGATCCCGCAATCAAGCAATATACCGGTACCCGAGATATTCAAGTAAAAACAACTCGCACCTATTTCATCTGCACCGCCGAGTGGAAGAAATTTGATCATGTCAAATTTTAATTTGGTTTAATATCTCTACGCTGCAAACCGATTGTATCCTCTCAAACAATTTTCTTTCTTCCATCCGGATATGCCCCTCTAATAAATTGCCAAGTTGATCAAGGGTATTTTCGTTATCGTTACCGGCTTTTAGTTTGTCAATCAACAAGGAAATCTTTTTATGGTCATCTAACATTCTATCCAATAACGTATCAATTTCTGGATTGATATTTTTCACAACCGGTAAAAGAATTTTTTCTTCATCCTCAAAATGTTTTTTCAACTCGGAAGAATAAAAATTGATTGTGTATTCTCTTTTACCTTCAATATCCGATGGCAGCCCTTTATACGGAGGGGAATTTTTCTTAATTAATTGAGCGAGGATCAATCCATCGTGGTGATCTTTAGAAAGCTTAATTAAACTTTGATGTCTTTTCAAGTTTTATCTTTCTTCTTTGTTCTAATCTTTCACGGAAGAGCTGACCGATCTCAGCGCCTACGATAAAAATACATGATGAATAAAAAACCCAAAGCAGAATTACAATAATCAAAACAAAAGCACCATAGAGAGCACTTTGCCCGAGAAAATTCCTTATATAGTAACCGAAGATCAAACGCGCTACTTCCCACATAAGGGTTGTCCAAAATGCACTGATTAGTGCAACCCTCTTCGGAAGTTTTTCATAAGGAATCAGGTAATACAAAAAGAAGAACAACGATAACATTATTACCAAAGATGTAATTCTAACGATTGCATTCCACAATTCGCTGATGTTAAAACTGCTTGCTGCTGTAGATGTATTTGCTACTTCAATAATTAAATTTAGAGACGGAAGAATAAATATTGAGAGAAGAATAAAAATTAGGAGTAAAATAACCATTCCCAAATCTCTAAGCATTCCAATAAAAGCACTTTTCTGAATATGTGTATGAAATATTTGGTTCAGGATTGTACGCATACTGCTGAAAATCCATGTTGAAGTCATCAATAAACCGATAACACCTAAATAACCGGCAACGGTTTTATATTCGAAAACTTCCGGGAGACGTGTGGCGATTATCTTTTTTGTATAATCCGCATAAATTGGGTAAGGTATTATAGTATCGATTATCTGGAAAATTTGTGATTGCAAAGCAGACTGGTCAAAAATATTTCCGAGCAAAGAAAAGATCAGCAGTATTAAAGGGACTATCCCAAGGAAAAGAGAATAAGCAATACCGGCACCGGAGAAAAATAAATTGTGTTCATCTATTCTTTTGAACAACCCGAAAATATAATGCTTGATGAATGCAATTATTTTCTGTATGACCGGATGCGAAATGACAGAACTGATTAATTCAAATAGTTTAAATTCCGACATCTATCCCCCGATGGGGTGGCTCATAATATTAGATATTGAATTGTAATACAAATCTGATAAATGATTCAAGCCGAATTCGTATTGATCATTAATTATCAGTCTATCCCCTCCGGTTTCACCCATAAATTGAAAAGGTGTAAAACTTCTTGATGCAATCTCTTCAAATTTTTCTTTGTTATCAGGATTGATCGAAACAATTACCCGCGATTGACTCTCCGAGAAAAATGATAAATCTTCTCTTGTATTAACATGAACTTTTACTTTTGCACCGATTAATTTTTCTTGATTAATAATGCAGCATTCGGCAAGAGTTGTCATAATTCCGCCGTCGGAAATATCATGAGCAGAATTTATTAATTCGTAGTCGATCAATTGAAGTATCAAAGTATGAAGATCTTTTTCTGTTTGTAAATCAATTTTAGGCGGTTCACCTTTAACTAAATTGTGTATCACTTTTAAATATTCACTGCCGCCTATTTCTTCATAGTCTGCGCCTAATAGATATATCAAATCGCCTTCGTTCTTGAATTCTGCTGTTGTTATATTTTCTAATTTTTCAATCAAGCCAACCATTCCTATAACCGGTGTTGGATAAACAGCCGTATCCGGACTTTCATTATAGAAACTTACATTACCGCCGGTAACCGGTGTATTGAAAAATCTGCACGCTTCTCCCATTCCTTCAATTGCTTTTTTGAAAGTCCAGTACATTTCCGGTTTGTAAGGATTACCAAAGTTTAGACAATTTGTAATTGCCAATGGAATTCCCCCTGAACAAACTACGTTACGGGCAGATTCAGCTACAGCAATTTTGGTTCCTTCTTTAGGATTCAAATAAACATATCTGCCGTTGCAATCTGTTTTTGCTGCTAATGCCTTGTTGGTTTCCTTTATATAAATTACAGCCGCATCTGAACCGGGACCAACTACTGTATTTGTTCTAACCATCGAATCGTATTGTTCATACACCCATCTTTTCGAAGCAATGTTAGGAGATGATATAATTTTTTCAAACACATCTTTGATACAGTCCGGTTCGGGTAGTTCATTAGGATTGAAATTTTTTGATTCAACTAAATATTTTGGTTCGCTTGTCTCCCTATTATAAACCGGTGCATTACCGCCAAGTACTAATTCTTGCGGATCGATCTCAGCTTTTTTCCCACCTTCGTAATTAATAATTAATTTTGGGTTATTTGTAACGGTACCGATTATTTCACAATTCAAATCCCATTTACTAAAAATTTCTTTTACTCTTTCTTCTTTTCCCTTCTTAGCAATTACAAGCATTCTTTCCTGACTCTCAGAAAGCATAATTTCATAAGCACTCATTCCTTTTTCGCGCAAAGGTACTTTATTCAAATCTATTATCATTCCCGATTCACCTTTCGCGCTCATCTCGGAAGTTGAACACGAAATTCCGGCTGCACCCATATCTTGAATACCGATAACCAATCCTTCTTTAATAATTTCTAACGTAGCTTCGAGCAAAAGTTTTTCTGTAAACGGATCGCCAACTTGAACAGACGGTCTTTTAGCTTCGGATTTTTCCGATATTTCTTCCGATGCAAAAGTAGCGCCGTGAATTCCATCCCGTCCGGTAGATGAACCAACAATCATAACCGGGTTGTTTTCACCCTTAGCAGTAGCCGATACAACAAATTTTGTATCAACTATCCCGATAGCCATTGCATTAATAAGCGGATTTCCTTTGTAGCATTCATCAAAATAAACTTCGCCGGCAACTGTAGGTACCCCGAAACAATTTCCGTAATCTCCAATTCCTTTTACAACACCTTCAAACAAATATCTTGTGCGCGCATCATCAAGCGTTCCGAAACGAAGCGAGTTCAACGAAGCAATCGGCCGCGCACCCATCGTAAAAATATCGCGCAAAATTCCGCCAACACCAGTTGCTGCACCCTGGTACGGTTCCACTGCGGACGGATGGTTGTGGCTTTCAATCTTAAATGCAATAGCAAGTCCGTCTCCGATATCTACCAAACCGGCATTTTCTTCACCGGCACCTATGAGTAATCTACCACCACTTCTGGGTAGTGTTTTCAATAAAGCAATTGAATTTTTATAGCTGCAATGCTCGCTCCACATTACCGAAAAAATTCCAAGTTCTGTAAAAGTTGGTATTCTTCCAAGACGCTTGCAAATCCACCCGTACTCTTCTTCGGTTAACCCGTGTTCCAAAGCTAATTGCAGATTTACATCCGGTTCTTTCATTTTCTCTTCAGTTATTCAGATTTTGTTTTGCGAATATAAGAATTTTTTTTGGTAGGATAAGTTGAAAAATCTTTTTTGACCCTTGGCGACCTTCGCGTTTCCTTTTGCGCCTCCCGTAAAAAGCCCGGGACAAGTCTGCGAGAAATTCTTTTCACGCAAGGACGCGATGCCGGACATAGTTTTACACAAAGAGCGCAAGGAAGAAACACACTTTCCCTAATTGCTACTCTTAGCAAACATTCCTATTTTTTAACCGTCTTAAATCATTACAACAAAACAAAAAACGGGTAACTAATGCAAAATAATTTTTCCAACCACAAATACTGGATAATCGCCGGTTCAGCAATTATTGGATTAATACTTATGCTTTACCCCTTTGCAACTTATGATTCCTTAAGTATGAAAATTACCCGTCCTGAAGCAATTAAGTTTGCAAAAGAGTTTTTAAAAGAACAAAAAATTAACACTGAAGGATTTAGTGAAGAAGCTTTCCTTGATAACTCACCGATTGAGACACGGTATATATTAAAAAAACTTGGTGGTAAAGAATTTAAAAACTACGGCAAGAATGAAAAATGGTCCAATTTAAGCTGGATGGTTTTCATACACCAAAATTTAGCTAAGCAGATAGAACAGACAAGTTACTGGGTAGATGTTTCCCAGGATGGGAAAATATTCGGTTTCAAATCCACAATTCCTGAGTCAGAGTCGCTGCCTTCATTAAATAAAACTGAAGCAACTAATTTAATTTCAGATTTTCTATACAAGAAAATCGGTAATGAATTCAACCAGTATAAATTAATAGAATCTAAGGAAGAAATTTTAAGAAGCAGAACCGATCATTCATTCCGATGGGAAAAAGAAGAGTCAAAACTCAATGCTAAAATTGTAATCACCGGACGAGTGAACGGAAATACAATCGGTAGTTATCAGCATTACTTTGAAGTGCCGCAAAATGACCGGGAATATTTCGAAGCGAGTGAAGCTATTTACGGTACAATCTCGGTTGTTTTCGTAGTATTCTTGATTTTTCTTGCACTCTACTTATTCTTAAAAAAATATCATCAAGGGGAAGTTTGGGTAAGTGTAGGCAGAACTCTCTTTTTAATCTATTTCTTTTTAACATTAATCAACCTTGCAGATTATTGGCCAGGTATGGGATTAGGTACTTCTATTGGAAATTTATCATTCATGAATGTAAAAATAATAATGGTGTTGGTTAATGGACTGGTTTTATCATTCTTCATGGCTTTGTTGATATTTGCTAGTTGGGCGGTTGGAGAATCTTACGCAAGAAGTTTATGGCCGAATAAATTAAAAGGCGTTGATGCTTTTATTAAAGGTCATTTCTTCACTTTTGATTCCGGTGTTTCGTTGATGAAAGGATTTGTTCTCGGTTCTGCACTTGCACTAAGCTTTATGATTGCCGGAATTATTATTAACCAGCCAAATGCAAAAATATTTTTATCACCGACCGGCTTGCTTGAAAGTTTTAATTCATATATCCCTTCATTGGCGGTTTTGTTGGATTCTGCAACTACTGCTCTGCTAGCATCGATAACTATAACTTTTTTTATTGTGAACATTTCTTATCAACGATGGAAAAAGAAATGGATATCTATTTTACTTTCAGGTATAATAACAACATTGGCATTCGTGATCGCATCAACACCTCCTTCACTAAATAATTTCAGCATAAATATTTTGTCTGGATTTTTATTCGGGTGTGGAATAGCATATATCTATTTCTTGTTTGATCTTCTTACAGTGATAAGCCTACATTTTACAGCATTGTTAATATCTAAAGCATATCTTCTTTACCCGGCAAACGGTACATACTACGAAATAAATTTCATTGCGGTTATTCTAATAATCTTAGTAATTCCTTTTCTATATGTAATTAGTATGATAAGAAAAGAAGAATTTGTTTTAGAGAATTACGGGTTGCCCTCGCACATAGCCCGAATTTCTGAAAGAGAGAAGTACAAAAGAGAAATGGAGATTGCAGCCAAAGTTCAGTTAAGTCTGCTGCCGAAAGAAGAACCAAGAATTCCCGGCTATGATATTTCCGGTTTAAGTTTACCGGCAATTGAAGCCGGGGGAGACTATTTTGATTTCGTTAAACTTTCCGGTAATAAGATCGGTATAGCAATCGGTGACGTATCTGGCAAAGGTGTTGGGGCTGCGATTTATATGACTTTAACAAAAGGAATTTTACAAGCACACGCTGAAGAAAATGTTTCTCCAAGTAACGTACTTAGTAAGGTAAACCGTTTATTATATAAAACAATCGAAAAAAATTCTTTTGTAAGCATGTTCTATGCAATACTTGATTTTAGTACAAACAAACTTCTTTATTCTCGTGCCGGGCATAATCCAGGGATTTTATGCAGTGAAAACAGCGGCAGCACTAAATTATTGATGAGCAAAGGTATGGCTTTGGGATTGGAAGAAGGTACTAAATTCACTTCCACATTAAATGAAGAAACAATAGGGCTAAATAAAGGTGACTTCGTTGTTTTCTACACAGATGGATTTACCGAAGCGATGAACGAAAAACAAGAACAATACGGCGAACAGAAGTTGATCCAGATAATTAAGGATAATAAAGATAAATCCTCTCGTGAATTGATCAACTTAATTCTTAAAGATGTTAAAAAGTTTGTTGATAATTATCCGCAGCATGATGACATGACAATTGTTGTGGTAAAGAGAATTTGATATTAGCCCAAAACATATTCAGAAAAAATCAAGAGAAGTTCTTGCTGTTGGTAATGATAAATTTATGTAGAACTAATTAGCAATCAAATTTTATTAGATAAAAAATTTCTTATCCTCTTAACGCTTTGATGGGTTGAATCAAACTTGCCCTTCGTGCCGGGTACGCTCCAAAAAATATTCCGATGAAACTCGAAATAACTACCGATATTAAAATCGATTGCCCGGTAATCATCGCATTGAAATCGGTGAAATGATTTATCAACGATGTACCAAAAAAACCGGCGGCTACGCCAATCACACCACCAACACTGCTGAGTATTACGGCTTCCAACAAAAATTGAATTAGTATATCATTTGGTTTTGCACCGACCGCCATCCGCAGTCCAATCTCCGGCGTTCGTTCTTTCACGGAAAGTAGCATCATCGCGAGAATACCGACACCGCCGACAAGCAGTGACAATCCGGCGACACCCGAAATCAAAAAAGTAAATGAACTGCTCGTTTCGTTTTCTGCTTTTAATGTTGTGTACATATTTTGAATCGTAAAATCATCTTCTTTGTCTCGTAGATTTAATCTGTGCCGCTCGCGCAGTAATTCTCTAATTTCATCTTCGGAACTTTTCATTTTCTTTTTATCCTTCACGTACACATAAATATTTTTTATGTAATCAACATTGTACAAGCGCCGCAATCCGGTTTGTATCGGGATAAATATTACTTCATCTTCGTTTGCGCCGTCGTAGCTTGAGCCTTTCTGTTTCAACACGCCGATAATTTCGAACGGAATGTTATTTATGCGGATGAATTCACCAATGGGATTTGCTTCATAAAATAAATTATCAACTACCTTTGTACCAATAATCGCAACGCGCGAAGAAATTTTATTTTCCTCTTCGGTAAAAAATCTTCCGTAATCAATTTTAAAATTTCTGATTGCCGGATAATCCGGAGTTGTTCCGATAACTCTGCCGCTCGTTGTTCCATTTCCATATTTTATCAAAAACGATCCGTCTTGAGTCGGCGCAATTTTATCGATTGATTCGCACTCCTCGATTATTGCATCGCTGTCTTTTAGTTTAAGCGTGTTCACTTTTTGCGTTTGCCGTTTCCGCCCGATCACCTCTTTAATTTTTCCGGCATCAATTGTAATTAAGTTGCTTCCCATCGATTCAATTTGCGAAAGCATTTTATTGCGAGCACCTTCGCCCAGAGCAGTCATAATTATTACTGATGTAATGCCGACTGTTATTCCAATAAGAGAAAGGATGACGCGCAGTTTGTTTATGAATAACAGCCGGCGAATTGATTTTATTATTCTGATTAGTTTCATTTATCTTAACGCTTCCACTGGTTCAAGTTTTGCCGCCCTCTTTGCCGGGAAAAATCCTGATGCAATTCCGATTAATGTTGAGATGACAAAACAAATTATCAGCACACCCCATGAAATTGAAAACGGAATATCAAAAAATCGCGGACCTATTTGAGATAAAAGAACAAGTCCGGCAATTATGCCAAGCACTCCGCTTAATATTGTTATGGATGATGATTCAATTAGAAACTGCGCCAAAATATCTTTCGATTTTGCGCCGACTGCTTTTCTCAAACCAATTTCTTTAACACGCTCGTTCACAGAAATCAACATGAGGTTTGCTACAACAATACTTCCCACAATCAACGAGATTGCGGCGACAAGCGGCAAGTAAAGACTAAACATTTTGGTTGCGTCTTTAATCATCTCATTTACCATCGTTGGCGTTATGATGATAAAATCGTCATCTTCTTTTGAAACGATGCCGTGCCGTTCTCTCAATATTTGTGCTGCTTCATCTGCTGTTGTGGGAATTATACTTTTATCGGCTGTTAATAATTTTCCCATCATCAAGTAATCCAGATTTACAACTCTTCGTAGCAGAGTATTTAACGGAACGATGATCTCGCTGTCTTTATCGATGCCGTGTGGATCCATTCCGCGCGGACCAACTACACCGATAACTTGAAAAGGAATATTATCAATTCTTATCTGCTGTCCGGTCGGATCGGAATCGCCGAACAATTCCTTCACAATATTTGGTGCAATGAGTGCAACACGCGATAAATTTTTGTTCTCGACATCATCGAAGAATCTGCCTTTGACAACATCAATATTCCAAACGCTTTCGGCAGAAGTAGTTTGTCCGGAAATAGTTGCTGTGCTGTTTTTCCCTCCGTAAGAAACTTGCCGGTCGGGTGCAATTTGAATTGCATCCCATTCAACAACGTTATCTACACGTTCGGCAATTTCTTCGAAGTCTTCCAGTTTTAAATTCATTAATGCAGCACTTGCCGGCCTTTCATGACCTCCTTCCATCCTTCCTTTGCCGGCAACAACCATTACTGTGTTCGAACTGAAAAATTTTTGCACTTGTCCCATAATTTTTTCTTGAGTTCCTTTGCCGATGGAAATAATAATTGTAAGTGCGGCGATGCCGATCATAACACTTAAAAACATGAAGAGCGCTCTCAGTTTATGCGCCCACATTGTTTTAAATCCGCTTTTGACTATTCTTTGTAATTGCATTTATCTCCTCCAAAAACTTTTTCGAAATTTTGTACTGCGTTGTTGTGTGTGAACAGATGTTCCTTCTTCCGAATTTTGTGTATCCAAAATTTCTGTTTTGTCTGCCGGATGATTAGAATGATCGACAGTACTTTCTTCCGTAACTTTTCCGTCAACAATTTTTAGAACCCGGTCGGCGTGTTCTGCAATTTTTTGATCGTGTGTAATCAATATTATTGTCTTGCCTTGCCGGTTCAAATTTTTGAAGACCTCGATAATTTCAACACCGGATTTTGAATCGAGGTTGCCGGTTGGTTCATCTGCTAAAATAATTTCGGGATTGTTCACAAGTGCACGTGCAATTGCAACTCTTTGCTGCTGTCCGCCGGAAAGCTCCGATGGAATATGATTGATGCGGTCGGAAAGCCCGACCCGTTTGAGCGCTTCCGCCGCAAGTTCCGAAATATCTTTTTTATCCGAATAGATCAACGGAATTTCTACATTTTCTTTCGCGGTTGTTTTCGGCAAAAGATGAAACTGCTGAAACACAAACCCGATTTTTTTATTTCTGATTTCGGCAAGTTCGTCAACAGACAAATCCGATACTTCTTTTCTGTCAATTGTGTAACTGCCCGAATCGGGAATATCGAGCAGACCGATAATGTTCATCAATGTTGATTTACCCGAACCGGACGGACCAACAATAGCAGTAAACTCTCCTTGACGGATTTCCAGATTAACATTATCAACCGCTTTAATTTCCGTAGAGCCGTCTTTCTTGTACGACTTACACAAATCTTTGATGACAATCATTTTTCCTCCTCTTGTTTTCATTTATTAAGATTTACTTCGCCAATAATCACTTGTTCATTTTCTTTGAGACCCGATAAAACTTCGAAATATTTTTTATCAGAAATTCCCGTCTCGATATATTTTTTTGCCGGCATTCCGTTTTTCAAAACATACACAAATGTTTTACCCTCCTCTTTTTTGACTCCATTCTTTGGAACAACAAACACATCATTCTTTTTATCATTATAAATTCTTACCGTTGCCGTCATTTCAGGGCGAATTGTTCTTTCCTCTTTATTTTCAATATTGATAACTGTTATGTAATTCACGACATTGTTTTGTATTTCTGCTTTCGGATAAATTGTTTCAACACGTCCGGTGAACTCTTCGCCGGGATAAGTATCAACTGTGAATGTTACGTTTTGCCCGGACGCAATTCTTCCAATATCAGTTTCATCAACGTACGCCCAAACTTCTAATCTGTTTAGATCAATGATTGTAACAAAAGTAGGAGAGGCAAAACTTGCGGCAACAGTTTCTCCTTCTTGTGTTGTAACAGAAGCAACTATTCCGCCGATAGGTGCGGTAATTTTGGTGTAACTCAATTGCAGTGCCGCATAATCCAGATCGGCTTTCGCTTGTTCCACTTTCGCTACGGCAAGTTCATATTGTTTTTCTATCGATTCCATTTGCTGCGCGGTGGCAACTTCTTTTTCGTTGAGCGCACGGTAACGTTTCAATTCTTTCTCAGCAAATTTTTTTTCTGCTTCCGCAATTTCTTTTTGAGCAAGCGCCATTTCCATCTTTGCTTTGTACCCGGTCGGTTCTATTTCGGCAAGCAGATCACCCTTCTTAACTTTTGAACCAATCTCGACATTCAACTCTTTCACAATTCCGGAAACTTGCGCACCCACTTTTACTTCGGCGCCAATTTGTGTTTTGATAATTCCAGTTGCCAAAACAGATTGGTTGAGACTTCTCCGTTGAACTTTGATCAGCGTGTAATTCGCAACTTCAACATCATCTTCCGAATACAACGTTGAATAAGTGAGTCCGGCTATTACAACAATTAGAATCGCGGCAATTGTTATTAAAGTTATTTTTTTCATATCTCACATCTAATTTTTCTTTTATGATTTTTTGTTTAACAGATAATCTATAATTCGTATTCAATTCCTATTATAGGGAGTAAACTCCATTGATAAACTGTGCGAACATCTTTTTTAATATAATCCCACGCATAAATCGCTACATTTTTTCTGTTATAAATATTCCAGATACTTATGTAAGCAACAATACTCGAACTTTGGAAATTAAATCTTCTATCAACACGCAAGTTTAACGAGTGATAATCCGGGGCGCGTTCTTCATTAATCTTTTCCAGATTATAAATCCCGGTATTCAATTCTCTTGATTTTTCCATATCGAAAGGAGTGTATGGGGTTCCATAAGAGTAATTCCATCTCACACTGAATTCCCAAATGTTGTTTGGTTTGTATCCGCCAATTACACTGAAAAGAAATTTGTTATCGAATTGTCTATCGTGCCAAATGCCGTTGTAATCTTTGTATCTGCTTCTGAAATACGAAGCACTGATCAACCCGTAAAAATCTTCAGCAAGTTTCTTTTGAATTAACATATCTATGCCGCGTGCATAACTTTCCCCGGTAGATTCAAGCAGTCCCAGGTTTCTGAATTCCAAATAATTTGTTCCCTGGTCCATTATGAATAAATAAGGATAAACTGAAGACATCGGAAAGTTTTCATATTCTTTGGAATATATCTCAAGAGAAAATTTTGTATCTGGAGCCAGCAAATATTCCAGACCTAAAATGTAGTGTATAGTTTTCAGGTTTTTCAGGTTAGAATTTGCACGATTCTGAGAGATTAAAAACTGTGGTACAGATTGATAAAATAGTCCTCCGGATGCACTCACAGATAATCGTTCGTTAAATTTCCATGAAAGTGAAATTCTTGGCGCTATAGTGGTAGATTTGTTATAATTATATTGATCGGCACGCAATCCAAACACCGCTGTGAGTTTTTCTACCGGCTGCCAGATAAAATTTCCAAAAGCACTTACCTGGTAAGTATCAAAACTATAATTCTGTTTTAATTCAGGAACAAACTCGCCGGCGTTATTTGTATCTGCCGCAAAATAATAATCATAATCATTTAGTTGAGATTTAATCTCTATGCCAAAATCTATTTTATGATATTTGTCTAACTTCAAGAAATTAACATTCCTCAAAGTGATATTTCTCTCCGTGTAAGAATTAGTCGTCATAATATTATCACTTTGAATAAAACGCTCCTCGCTATCACCGGTTGTTTGATTAAAGCTAAGCGATGTATTGGAATAACCACTCTCACTCCAAAGACTCCGCCAATTCAGTCCAATGGTGTTTTGCAGAGCTTCCCAATTTTTTGTGTAATATTCCCACCCATCGTTTGCTCGATCTTCTTTATGATCTTCTCTGCTACTTGGAGCATAAATAAATAATGCTGTAATTTTATTTTGATTATCTATATCATAAGTAAATTTTCCTTGTACATCTCCAAATCGCGGAGTCTCTCCCTCAGCTTGAATAGCATCCTGAATCAAATCTAAATAACTACGTTTTGCGGAAATCATCCACGATCCTCTATCGCCAAAAACCGGTCCTTCTGCCTGGCCACCAAATCCGGCTAAATTAAAATCAAGCTGGAAATCTGTTGAGGTTTTATTTCCATCACGATAGGAAATATCCATGACCGATGATAATCTGTCACCGTAGATAGAAGAAAATCCGCCGGTGTAAAAATTTACACCACTTATAAAATCGTTGTTAAGAATGCCAATGGCACCGCCGGCTGCGCCAAGAACCGGAAAGTGATTAATGTTTGGTATTGGAATATTATCTAGATAGTAGCCGTTTTCAACCGGGCTGCCACCGCGAACGAGTAAATTATTAAATTGATCTGTCTGTTGATTAACACCCGGGACAGCATTAAGTATTCTGCTTAAATCTCCGGCAGAACCCGGTGCACGGCGTATTTCTTCATAATTAAAACTTACTGCGCTTATCGGTTGTGTTTCATCTTTATGAAAATACGAATCAGTTACAGTTACCCCCTCAACTTCAATCGCACTCTCTTGCATCTCGGCATTAACAAAGATAACACGATTCGGCTTAACTACGATGTCTGTCATAATTATTGACTGGTAGCCAATAAAACGGAATTCCACGCTGTAACTTCCGGCTGGTATATCTGATATTTGGAACTTACCATCGTCATTCGTTGAAGCACCAACTAAATTATTTAATACTATAACATTTGCGCCGACCAGTGGCTGCTTTGTTCCCTGATCTGTAACCACTCCACTGATTTTTCCTTTTTCCTGGGCACTTATAATATTTACTGCTGATAAGAAAATAGTAAGAACAAAAATTCTTCTGTAAAACTCTACTGCTCTATTTTTTTTAGAACGATATTTCATCATTACTCCTTTTTTGAATTAAGCATACACGAAAATGTTGGGAAGAACAACATAGTAATAATTATATTTTACAATTATTACGTAGTAATATTACTATGATATTCCTGAGATGTCAAGAGAAAAATGGAAAATTACTATGATATCGTAGGGAAAGTTTGTACATTTTGGTGGAAATATTAAGGAGTTTGTATGAATGGCGAGAATATCATTATCGGTTTGAAGGAATTGCTCGATGCCTACCAGAATTATTCTAAATCTGCAAACGACGACCCAATAGATTTACAATCTTTTTCACTCTGGCTCTTTCAGCAAGAGGCAAAGAAAAAAGAAAGTACCGAAGTAAGGACAATCCATGAACAAATTCATTCTGCGGCTATCCACGGAAGCGTTGAGGATCATATTAGTTTCATTTTGCTAAGCATGCAAAAATTAATCAAGTTCTATGTAAAGAAAGCTATAGATGGGACACAGCTTGTAAGTATTGACGACATTCACTTTCTTCTTTATCTCGCTCAAAATGAAAGTATGAAAAAAAGTGAAATCATCAACTCGAACATTACCGAGATGTCTTCCGGTATAGAGGTAATAAAAAGATTGCTCAAGAAAGGATTGATTGAAGACTTCGATGATCCGAATGATAAGCGTTCGAAACGGGTTAAAATTACAACGAAGGGATTGGAAGAAGCCAAGAAAGTAACCAACAAATTTGAAAATGTACACAAGCTGTTAACCAACGGAGTCGGTGAAGAAGATAAATTTAATTTACTTGCACTACTTCATAAAATTTACAGCTTCCATTTAAATATTTATAATAACGAAAAGAACAGTTCGCTGAACGAGTTATTCGAAAAATATATCGGGAAGAATTGAACAGTCTCCGGTGTTAACTTTTCCAATCAACAATTGCGGATGATTTGACCTCTCTGTTTTCAAGTTTGTCTTTAACGGTAACTGTTATCAAATATTTAGCGGCTGGATATTTTGAAAGATCCAACTGCAAAAAAATTTGAGGGTCAGATTCTAAGGTTCTATAGTTGGAAGTAAGAGTAAGTTTTTCTTCACCTGAGCTGGAAAAAATATTTAATAATGACGATACAACTTTTTCAAAACCAGTATCTTCATCAATTTCGCTTATTGAAATGCTCTGATCAAAATTTGTTAAACCGTCTTTGCCATTCTTCAAGTTGTAGATTTCATAATAAATAAATATTAGATCCGATAGCTTAAACTCTTTCGTTGGATTTGATAGAATATCAATACCTCTTCTATTAAAATAACCATCCCCGGTTTTATTACTATTCACATCAAATGCCAGTACTAGATCGCTTATATCAAGACGGTTATTACTAAATTTCCTAATGTTCAATTCAGTCCGATTTGATGATGTCCCTTTATCAATATCACGTATAATTTCAAATGAAACATAACCTGAATCAGATCGTACGGGGGCGCGAAAACTTTTTACAACGTTATGATTTTTTTCTTTGCTTAATAATTCATTACCGATTTTTCTGAATTGCTCTTTATAGTCCTTATCTAAAAAGAAAAATCCCACTTTATGGTTTAGGTTAATCTCATTTACAAATAGACTATCATCTGCATTTAACACATAATTAACATATACATCGGCATGATTTCTTTTCTCAAAATTTTTAAATTGAACAATGTCATAATTGATATCGAATTTCGATCCGTCAAACTTCGGATTGTAAAGTGATGGGAACAATCTTCTCAAGTTATCCATCATATAATGAGTATCGCCGCCAAACTGTGGTTGTATCTTATCCTTTTCAGCCGGCGGTGTTGCAAACAAAAAATTTCCGGATTGAGCCATGTCTGTAAATCCAAGTGTCATATTCTCATAATTCCAAACATCTGTTTTCATGTTTACTCTCCTATCACCCATACTCGGACGTATTCTCATTCTGCTGATTGGTTCCCCGTAACGAAGCATCACTTCTCCCCGGTTCGATTTCCATCCAATAATTCCCATCGATGGGACACTAAATTTTAAATTCGCGTATGCAATCCTTGAATAATGTTCAAGAAGTCTTTCATTATAATCCGTTAGATAAAGCGGATCGGATGCTTTCCAATAATCATTTACAAATTCACTCATTTCATAATCACTAATTTGATCTATCGTTTCATGATAAGCCGATTGGAGCATTTCTCTAACTGAGTTGATTGTGAAATCAGTTCGTTCTTCATTATTCATCAGATCAAGAGCGCTTTTATAATTATTAAACGATTCTTTCATATTAGAGATTTTATAATTCAATAGACCGAGACATAAAAAAATATCTTCATTTGCTTTCTGATTATTGATCAATCTTCTCAAAATTGGTATTCCTAACCGCGGCAGATTTGCTTCTTCATAAAGTAAAGCCAGCTGCAATGACGCGTTAACATTTAGTGAATCATAGCTCAAAGCATTTTTGAAATACTTTTCTGCGTCGTAAAAATCTTCATCAGCGTAATCCTGGAGATTACCAAAGATTTCACCCATATCCCTAACAGAAAAATTATACTCGGAAAAATCCTTAGCTTTTATTTCACCGAGATTGATCCATGCATTTATATATGTACTATCTTGCATCAATATTTTCTCAAATTCATTTATCGAGCTGACACGTGCAAAATCTTTCATTAAAGTAGCGTAAGCAGACCGGTATTCAAGATTATCCGGTTCTTTCCACACTGCTCTTCTAAAATGTTCATAAGCAAAATTGCGCGATGTGTATGTATTGCGTTCCAAATATATTTTTGCAATTTGATAGTGAGAACCGGCATCATCATTCAAACGTATTGATTCTTTAAAGAATTTTTCTGCGTTTACCTTGTCATTAACCTTCAGCGCATTAATCCCTTTTAAGTAAAGCTCGTTCTTCTCTTTATCATCCTGGATAGAAGAGAGAGCAGCAGAAGTTGAGATAATAGAGAATAAGATCAAAAATAGAAGGTTTATTATATGTAAGCTTTTCCCCCTCATAATTCCGGTTGGTTTTTAATTCAACTTAATAACATTAAAATGTAAAATCAATTCTCATAATTATACCCTTACATAAATAGTATGATAGAATTTAAAAACCATGCAACCTTCTTTAAAAACGCATCGTCTAATTATCCAAACAACAGAGAAGTTTATGAAAAAATTAATTACGCTTCTTTTTTTAACTCCACTCATTTTATCTGCTGTAAGCAATGATAAAGTAGTAACTCTAAAAAAAATTGATTCACCTATAAAAATAGATGGTATTATAGACGGAGAGTGGAATAGTGTAACAGAAATCGCCGATTTTTTCCAACTTCTTCCATACTATGCAAAAGAACCTTCACGAAAAACCTATGCAAAAGTTTTAACAACAGAATATGCTTTGTACTGCTTGATTGTTTGTTATGATAGTTTAGATAATATTCAACAGCATACCGGTAAATTGGACGACTTCGGGGGGGGATGTCGTCTCAATTATGCTCGATACTTTCGATGATAAAAAATCTGCATACAAATTTGCCGTTAGTGCTTCCGGTTCACGTGCCGATTGCCGGCTTCTTGATGATGCGCGCAACCGCGATTACAGTTGGGACGGAATATGGTTTGCAGACAGTAGAATTTATGATTGGGGTTTTGTTGTTGAAATGGAAATCCCGTACAAATCAATTCAGTATGATGAAACTCTTGATTCATGGGGTTTAGATTTTGATAGATGGATTCCTTCAATTTCGGAAGATCAGTACTGGTGTGAATATGAACAGAACGAAGGTCAAAGAATTTCTAAGTTCGGCAAACTTCAATTTCAGGATTTTAAGCCGGGCATCAAAGGCCTAAATTTAGAATTCTACCCTACTGCATTTGGTAAAATCACATACATTGGAAATAATAAGTATAAAGTGGATCCCGACGCCGGTATCGATATCTTTTATAATCCTTCTCAACAGTTAACATTCCAGGCAACAGCTAATCCCGATTTTGCACAGATAGAAGCTGATCCTTACGAATTCAATATTTCCCGTTATGAAGTTTTCTTTGACGAACGCCGTCCATTTTTCATTCAAGGTAACGAAATATTTATGCCTTCCGGAAGACAAAGAAATTCCGGTTTCTACCGCCCGATGGATTTATTCTACTCAAGAAGAATTGGAAAAATTTTACCTGATGGCTCGGAATTACCAATTACATTCGGTGCAAAAGCATTCGGTAGATTCGAAGATTGGGAGTATGGAGGATTTGTTGCAAGAACTCCTGAAAAAGATTACAGATATAATGAAACAAATTACACGGAGGAATCGGCTATTTTTTATTCCGGTAGAGTAAAGAAACAAGTGTTTGATAATTCGAGTGTTGGTTTATTATTCGTAGGTAAGCAGACTCCGAACAATACGTATGGAGTAATTGATATCGATGGTGCTTTAAGAGAAACCGATTGGCAATTAGCTTACCAGGTTGCACGATCAATAAATAATTCAGATGGTGATTTTGCAGTGTCTGCCGGATTTACACAGTTTGGTAGTAATTGGATCAACTTTATACGGACAAGATATGTCGGAGAAAATTTCGATGTTAATCAGGTTGGTTTTGTACCATGGAAAGGGACATGGCAATTTGTCGGGTTAACCGGACCAATCTGGTATCCTTCTGAAGGCGCAATATCACAAATACTTTTCTATTTTGGACCGACAGCATATTACGAAAAGGTTGATGCATTTACAGATTACGGCGCTCATGTAGGACTGAATATGCAATTCAGAAGCAACTGGGGATATGAAATTAATGTAGCGCTCAATAAATCGAAGGATCTTGATATTGAATATGATTCATATAGCGTAAACTTAAGTACCTGGATAAACGTTAGTCCAAAATGGAGTGCAAGTTTTTACGGCGGTTATGAAAAAACTTATAATTTTTCAAGGAACTATCTCGCATTTTATTCATGGTTTGGATCTTCATTCTCATGGAAAGCTACTGATATTCTTAAAGTTGGAACATCCTATGATATGTATATAGAAGGCGATCCGGATAATAATATAGAAGATATTACATATAATGCGCGTCCCTGGATATCAGTGACACCGATTAATGATCTCAATTTCTATCTTTACGTAGATAACATTTTTGTTCGCTCCACTGACCAAATGGAAAGAGTTTTTGTGGGTGCTCTTTTCTCATATCAATTTTTGCCTAAGAGTTGGATCTATCTTGCAATTAATGAAGTTCACGATCGATTTAATTCATCACGAAAATTAGAAATGAGCGACCGGGTTTCAGTATTCAAAATTAAGTACTTGTATTACTTCTAATAGAGTCCTATCTAATAGGCGGGGGAGTTATTCCTCGCCTCCTCCTTTATTAACTCAACAAACATTCTTAACTTTTACCCGAAGGATTTTTAAACATGCCATTTAAATTCATAGAACATACCGCCGATATCGCGGTTGAGATTGAAGAAGATTCTATCGAGAAATTATTTATTACATCTGCAAATGCGTGGCGTACTTCTGTAATGGAAGGTTCCTCGATACAAATTGAGAGTTCAAAGAAATTTATTTTTACTTCAAATACACTTGAAGGGTTATTGATTGAATTTTTGAGCGAATTAAATTTTCAACTTTACACGCATAAATGGGTATTTGTCTCTGTTAAAGAAATAAAACTTCAAGAACTAACCACCGGCTTTCAACTTGAAGTTGAAGTATTAGGGCAGTCATTCAACAATGGGTTACATTTTTTAAAGGCAGAGATAAAAGCAGTGACTTATCACCAGATGATGATTGAGAAAAAGGAAAATATTTTTTCTACTAGAATTGTTTTTGATATCTGAATAAGTTGTTGAGGTTGTCTCAAAAGTAAAATTTTTTAAAGAATAGCACACGGATAAAATCTGATTAAAACAGATTTACGCAGATTTTTTATTTGAATAATTACTTTTGAGACAACCTCAACTTATATAGATTGAGAATTAATTATGCAAATACTTGGGATCAATATCGAAAAGATTACCGAGAATCTTTGGGAAATTCCAAAGCACGGCGGAATGCTCGTACCGGGTAGAATTTATACTTCCCTAAATATGCTAGAGACCACTTTACAAAATGATGAAGCGATCAAACAAGTAATCAATGTTGCGTATTTACCTGGTATACAAAAATATAGTTTAGCAATGCCCGATATTCATTGGGGGTATGGCTTCCCTATTGGCGGTGTTGCCGCTACAGATTTGAATGAAGGGGTAATTTCTCCGGGCGGAGTTGGTTATGATATTAATTGCGGTGTGCGTCTCGCAAGAACCTCTCTTGAATATGATAAGGTTAAAAATAAAATTCAAAAACTTGTTGAGAATCTGTTCAAAAATATTCCGACTGGTGTTGGTGCAAGCGGTGCTATAAAAAAATTATCGCCATCGGAAATTAAAAGGATTTTAACAAAGGGATCGGAATGGGCTGTTGAAAATGGTTTCGGTAATTTGCAAGATTTAGAATTGACAGAAGAGAACGGAAAAATAAAAGATGCAGATGCGGATGTTGTCAGCAGTCGTGCAATAGAACGCGGCATGGATCAAGCCGGTACGCTCGGTTCGGGAAATCATTTCTTAGAAGTTGATATAGTTGAGGAAATTTATGATGATAAAGTTGCCGAAGTTTTCGGCTTGTTTAAAAATCAAGTTGTCATTCAAATTCATACCGGCTCTCGCGGATTAGGTTATCAAATTTGCGAGGATTTCTTAAAAGTTCTTGTTCAAGCAGAAAAGAAATACGGCTTTAAACTTCCTGATAAACAGTTAGCATGTGCACCGATTAATTCGAACGAGGGGCAAAACTATCTTGGCGCCATGAGAGGTGCTGCAAACTTTGCATGGAACAACCGGCAGATTATAATGCACCTCGCAAAGAAAAGTTTCTTGGATACATTTTCGATTTCCGAAAGCGAGTTAGGATTTAACCTTATATACGATGTCTGTCATAACATCGCAAAGATTGAAGAACATTTAATTGATGGCGAAAAGAAAAAAGTATGTGTACACCGCAAAGGTGCAACGCGTGCATTCCCCGCAAATCATAAATTGATCCCTATAAAATATCAAAGTGTCGGTCAACCGGTATTGATTCCCGGTGATATGAGCAGATATTCATTTGTATTGGTCGGAACAGAAAAAGCAATGAATGAAACATTTGGCAGTTCATGCCATGGTGCCGGGAGAGTTCAAAGCCGGCATCAAGCACTTAAAGAAGCTAAAGGCAGAAATTTGGTTGATGAGTTGACTAAAAGCGGAATCGTAATCCAGGCGAAAGGTTACAAAACTATTGCCGAAGAAATGCCACACGCTTACAAAGATGTTTCTGAAGTTGTTGATGTTATGCACTATGCCGGTATCAGTAATAAAGTTGCTAAGATTCGTCCGGTAGGTGTAATTAAAGGATAAAGAAGAACCGGTTTATCTGACCGGTTCTTTTTTATAACAAAATCATTAATCGCAAATGTTTGGCATTCTCGAAACAGCTTCATTCCATTGTGTAAGCTGTTCTGCCGTTAACACTGATTCAATATTACCGAATAGCACATCTCTTTCATTGCACAAATTTTCTTTTAGATTAAGATTATCGGCATTAGCTTTTATCTTTTCTCTTGTTGCTTCATTTAAATCTCTCAATGCTTGATGTGCTTGCTCTCTTGTGATTACACCGTTTTTCAAATCTTCTATGATTAACTCACGTTGTGCATTAGCTTCTTCGATGATCGGCTTGTTTACTTCATGAAATTCTTCCACGAGTGGTTTTGCCGCATCGTGAAAAGTTACGACAAAATCATGCACCGCCGTTTTTTGATCCTCGCTAAGGTCTAGATGTCTGAGAATGCGCCCGATATGCTTTGCAAAATTAAATCTATCGAACCACGCATTACCACGTAAGGGACCATTTCCGTTTCTAAAATCATTATTGCCTTGTACAAAGGTATAACTGAAAAGAGAATTGTTAAGAGTCATTCCTTTTTCGAGGGTTGCATCCTCGATGCCATTTTCTACATCCGAGTAATCAATGATTGCATATTGGGGTGAGTCAAAATTATCTGTATTTGAAGAAGTTACTTCATCATTGTTTTCACATCCGTTAAATGCCGAGAATATGAATAATGATAAAGATAAAAACAAAAAACTTAATTTTATTTTTTTCATAGTTACCTCATTCTTATTGATTTCAGTATTGTGACATGATGTAATTATCAATGGTTTAAAAACATAAATTATTTTTTGAAACTTGTTCACAAGAAAATTAATTTTATAATATATATATACTTTTTTCAAATATTTTAAGGGTTTGTTATGAATATTAATATCAATGGTTTATCTGTAAACATATTTGGCGATCCTAAAAATCACCCGATAATATTTGTTCATGGTTTCCCTTATGATTATACAATGTGGGAGAATCAAATTGAAGCACTTCAAAGAAATTATTTCTGTATTGCCTACGATGTTAGAGGACTTGGTGGAAGTTTTGTTGGTGATGGTCAATTTACAATGGAATTTTTTGTTGATGACCTCTTTTCAATCATCAAAGAATTACATTTGAATAAACCGGTATTATGCGGTTTATCGATGGGCGGGTATATTTCATTGCGCGCCATAGAAAGGGATCAAAATATTTTCTCTGCGTTGATTCTCTGCGATACAAAAGCAGAAGCCGATGACAATGCTTCTAAGCTAAAACGTGCATTTGGCATTAATCAAATTAATACGGAAGGATTAATAAAATTTGCAGACGCATTTGTTACTAATTGTTTTGCTGAAGATACACTCAAAGAGCAAGAAAAAATGTTTTTAGCAACACTATATAAATCACACAAACATAATCCCACGGGCGTAAAAGGATGTATTATTGCTATAATGAGCAGAACAGATACAACCGAATCATTATCAAAAATAAAAATACCTACATTAGTTTTGTGTGGGTCGTTTGATAAGTTAACACCAACTACTGTTATGCGAAGTATGGCGAACAAAATACAAGGTTCTGAATTTGGCATTGTACCACAAGCCGGGCATATGACTCCATTAGAAAATCCGGAGTGTGTGAATGACTTGATAATTGGATTTTTGAAAAGGAGACTCTAGTTCTGCACAACGCTGTCTATCGATTTGAATTCTTCTATCTTCTCTTGCTTAGGTTTAGTTGTATCAGTTCCAGATTTTATTTCAAAGGGTAAGTTATTTTCAATTTTTTCCTTAATCGGTATTCGGTTAGACGGAAATGTAAAATCTATATATCCTGACGATACAACTAAAAATCCAATTGTAATTATAGACGAACAAAAGACCGGGATGAAGTAACCTACAATCCAACCCATACTTTTCCCTTTTGTTCTCTTGCCAATAACAGCAAACGGGTGCGTATCACTTTGTGATAAATTTCTGAGTATCTGTTTTACCCTTCCGTACAAACGGAAAATGGTTAACGATAATGCCCAGCTAATAATTGCCCCGGTAAATAAAATCAACAGAACAAAAATTTTGGACGTGCTATAAGTTAAAACTACACCGGCAACTATTATTGCAAAGAAAATTAAAAAGAATTGTATGCGCTGATTTAATATAGATTCGGTGAAAACACGTTCCTGGTTTAAGTCCCAGTTCGATGAAATATTTTCCGGTTCAACCCGATTAAATTTTGCCATCTTGTTCTATCTTAATAAAAATCAACTGTGTGAGATTTTAATTTGCCGTTGTTATAAACAAACTTTGCACTAAAAAACTTTTCCTGGAGTAACCATGGAATAAAAATTCTATCGCCTTCCCAAAGATTTAAATCGAGAAGTTTATTGTTATCGATCCATTCCAATTTGCCTTCATGGGAATCGCTTAAATGCCCGGTGAACTTGTTTGCGGTAAATAAAAAAACGTACCAGTCTTTCTTGCCGTCGAACATAGGGAATGTAATAAAACCGTGCATCATTGGATCTTTAATCAGCAAGCCGCTCTCCTCTTTCACTTCTCTTATTGCACACTCTTGCGGAGTTTCGCCCGATTCAAACTTACCACCCAGCCCATTCCATTTCCCTTCGTGAACATCATTCTTCTTCTTGATTCTGTGAAGCATCAAAGTTTTATCTTTATTTATTACATAACAGAGAGTTGCTAATTGCATAATAACCTTTCGGTAAAAAATATTTTAATTATTTGATCGAAGAAGCGAGTAGTTTTGAAATAACATCAAGTTCATCAAGAAACCATTTTACTTTTTCGGGTTTTGCTCTTTTACTATCGCGTACCAAAGCAAGCCAAAGTTTACATTCGTTCGCATATTTCAACGAAGCAATTGTGTACGAATTTAAATCTTTTTTAGTCGTTGAAGCGGTTGCTTCGATATAATTGCTGATAACACTCGTGCCGCTGTTAAACAATTCATCACCCATCCGCTGCGAAACATTATCCTTTGGTAATGAATCAATAAACTCGATCAACTTGAGCGTAAGAAAATATAATCTTTTTCTAAATTCACCTTTGTTAGTTTCTTTTGTCAATCAATCACCTTCAATTTTAAGATAAACCGAGGTAACTATTTTTTAACAAATAATTTTTTACATAATCACTTACACCTTCATCAACACTCATTATTTTATTTGTGTAGCCGCAGTTTCTTAATTTGGAAATATTCGCTTCGGTGAAATACTGATACCTATCCCGTATCTCTTCCGGCATATCGATAAATTCGATATTGACTGGTTTGCCAACTGCCTTAAACAATGCTGTGACTAATTCTATCCATGTTTGAGCTTTACCGGTGCCTATATTGAATATTCCATTCACTTCTTGATTCTGCCAGAAATGCAACGTCATATCAACCGCATCTTTCACATAAATAAAATCCCTTTTTTGTTCTCCGTCTTTATAATCATTAAGATAAGATTTAAAGAGTTTAACCTTACCGGTATCCCTAATTTGTTCAAATGCTTTGTGAACCACACTTCTCATTTCACCTTTATGATATTCATTCGGACCATATACATTAAAATATTTCAACCCGGCAACTTTGTTCAGTAAACCATTTCTTTTTATCCAAGTATCAAAAAGATGTTTTGAATAGCCGTACATATTGAGCGGTTGTAATTCACTCAATTTTGATTCATCATCGTTATAACCTTTTGAACCATCGCCGTATGTTGCCGCAGAAGATGCATAAATAAATCGAATCCCTTTTTCGAGAGAATACTTAGCGAGTTCTTGTGAATAGTGAACATTATTATCCATCAAGTAATCTGCATCTCTTTCTGTTGTTGCCGAACAAGCGCCAAGATGAATTATAGATGAGACTTTAAAAGAGAGATCGGATTGTGTAATCAAATCAATGAAATCATCCTTATGGTAAAAATCTGCATAGTTCAGTCCGTTAAGATTTTTCCATTTATCATCTGTACCTAGTTCATCAACAATTATAATTCGATCAATTCCAAGTTGATTCAATTTCCAAACAACAGCACTTCCTATAAATCCAGCTCCGCCGGTAACTACTATCATATCCTTCTCTTAGATTTATTATATTTGAACGAAAATTAAATATATATTGCTATTGAATCAAAGATAACATTTAGTTTTTATTCTTTTACCATTATAGAAAGATTATGT
Source organism: Melioribacter roseus (assembly GCA_020723165.1). GTDB lineage: Bacteria > Bacteroidota > Ignavibacteria > Ignavibacteriales > Melioribacteraceae > DYJK01. The sequence goes on from DYJK01000003.1 coordinate 26,627, forward strand.
AAGAATTATGAAATCCAAATCGGAAATATTAAAAAGCTTGCTGAATGAAAGAATCCTTCTTCTTGACGGATCGATGGGAGTATTTATACAGAAATACAAATTATCCGAAGAACAATTTAGAGGGAATAGATTTAAGGATCACCAGGTTGATCTGAAAGGTAATAATGATATTCTTGTTCTGACTCAACCGGATATAATTAAGAATATTCATAATGAATATCTTGAAGCCGGATCGGATATAATCGAAACAAATACTTTCAACGGGACATCAATCTCGCAATCCGATTACAAAACCGATCATTTGATTTACGAGATAAACTACCAGGCAGCAAAAATTGCTAAGGTATCTGCTGACGAGTACACGCAAAAGAATCCGGATAAACCTCGCTTTGTTGCCGGTGCTTTAGGACCAACAAATAAAACACTCTCAATTTCACCAGACGTAAATGATCCCGGTTTCCGCTCTGTTACTTTCGATCAAGTTGCCAGTGCATTTAAGGAACAAGCAAATGGATTAATTGACGGCGGAGCTGATATTTTACTTGTTGAAACAATGATTGATACTTTGAACGCTAAAGCTGCACTGTTCGGCATTATGGAATTGATTGAAGAAAGAAATATTGATATACCAATTATGGTTTCAGGTTCGATAATTGATTTGAGCGGAAGAACATTAAGCGGGCAGAACACTGAAGCGTTTTGGATCTCAGTCTCTCATACGAAAAATCTTTTGAGCGTTGGATTGAATTGCTCATTAGGCCCAAAACAAATGAGACCTTTCATTTCGGAATTATCAAATATTGCAAATGTGTCCATCAGTCTCTATCCCAATGCCGGTTTGCCCAATGAATTCGGCGGTTATGATGAATCACCAGAATCAATGTATTCCGTTCTTGAAGAATTTGCAAAAGAAGGATGGCTTAATATTGTTGGCGGTTGCTGCGGTACTACACCCGATCATATACGTGCTTTTGCAGAAATAACTAAAAATCATCCGCCGAGAAAAATTCCTGAAGTTAAACCGTACTTACAACTAAGCGGGCTTGAGCCGCTAATATTTCGGCCTGATACAAACTTTGTAAATATTGGCGAGCGGACTAATGTTACCGGTTCTAAAAAATTCGCAAGGTTAATAAAAGAAAATAGATTTGATGAAGCGCTTTCTGTTGCACGCGAACAAGTGGAAAATGGTGCACAGATTCTTGATGTAAACATGGATGAAGGATTGATTAATTCCGAAGAAGCAATGACGAAATTTCTCAATCTTATTTCTGCAGAACCGGATATTGCAAAAGTCCCGATAATGATCGATTCTTCTAAATGGTCTGTTATAGAAGCCGGGCTGAAATGTCTCCAGGGAAAAGGAATCGTAAATTCTATCTCGCTTAAAGAAGGAGAAAAAATATTTAAGGAACATGCAAAGAAAATACTTAAGTATGGTGCAGCAGTTATTGTTATGTCATTTGATGAAGAAGGACAGGCTGATTCATTTGAAAGAAAAATCCGGATATGTGAACGTGCTTACAAAATTTTAACTGGTGAAATCGGTTTTTTGCCTCAAGATATAATTTTTGATCCCAATATTTTTGCAATCGCTACCGGTATTGAAGAGCACAATCAATATGCACTCAATTATATAGAAGCAACAAAATGGATTAAAAAAAATCTGCCTTTATCCAAAGTTAGTGGAGGTGTAAGCAATATTTCTTTCTCATTCCGTGGCAACGATACCATCCGGGAAGCAATGCATTCGGCATTCCTCTACCACGCAATAGAAGTCGGCATGGATATGGGGATTGTTAATGCTGGTCAGTTAGCTGTATATGAAGAAATTCCAAAAGATCTTTTAGAAAAAGTTGAAGACGTTATACTAAATAGAAGGTCGGATGCAACCGAACAATTGATAGAATTTGCATCAACCATTTCGAAAGAAATAAAACGTGATCTAAAAGAAGATCAATGGCGGCAGCTTTCGGTTGAAGAAAGATTAAAACACTCTCTTGTAAAAGGAATAGTTGAATATATTGAACAAGATTTAGAAGAAGCAAGAAAAAAATATTCGTCACCGCTTAAAATTATTGAAGGTCCGCTCATGGATGGTATGAACTACGTGGGTGATTTGTTCGGTTCGGGCAAAATGTTTTTACCACAAGTTGTAAAGAGTGCACGAGTTATGAAAAAAGCGGTTGCATCACTAACTGCCTATCTCCCCACCTCTTTCCAACGGAAAGAGGAGAAAGCCGATTCGAAAAAAGAATATCAACATTATAAATTTGGATGGCAAACTGCTGATCCTTCTCTTTATAATAAATTAAAAGAATTTTCAGAGACCCATCGTAAAAGTCCTACAAAGGCTGAATCGATTTTATGGGAGTTTTTGAAATCGAAGAAGCTTAAGAATTATAAATTCAGAAGACAACATATAATAGGTTCTTATATTGTCGATTTTGTTTGCTTATCTCAAGCCTTAATAATAGAAATTGATGGTTTAATCCATCAGTTACCTGAGAACAAACAATCAGATGAAGTCAGAACAAAATGGTTAAATGAAAATGGGTTTAAAGTAACACGATTTACAAATGATGAAGTGATCAACAATACAGAAGATGTCTTGAGTAAGATTTTAACAGAGATTAAAAAAAATGAATCTGAAAAAGTCCTCCCCTTAGGGGAGGATTTAGGTGGGGCTGGAACGATTTTACTAGCAACCGTTAAAGGAGACGTACATGATATCGGTAAAAACATCGTAGGTGTTGTGCTTGGCTGTAACAATTATGACGTTATCGATTTGGGAGTTATGGTCCCTTCGGATAAAATACTCTCAGCCGCTGTTGAAAAAAATGTTGATATTATTGGGTTGAGCGGACTAATAACACCATCACTAGATGAGATGGTTCATGTTGCAAAAGAAATGGAAAAACTTGGATTAAAAATTCCCTTGCTGATTGGCGGCGCTACAACTTCCCGGATTCATACTGCGGTTAAAATTGCCCCGGAATATTCTCAAACAACAATTCATGTTCTTGATGCGTCAAAAAGCGTGGGAGTTGTAAGTAATCTTTTGAATAATCAAAAAGATACTTTTTCTGATCAAGTGAAAAGTGAATATGAAAAGTTGCGGCTCGACCATTCTAAAAAACAATTAGCTAAAGAGTTTTTGTCTATCGAACAAGCTAGGAAAAATAAATTAAAACTCGATTGGGAAAATTATTCTGTAGCCAAGCCGATTAAATTAGGAGTCTCTGTACTTAAGGATTATCCTCTTACTGAAATCAAAAATTATATTGATTGGACTCCATTCTTTTTAACATGGGAATTGAAAGGAAAATATCCGGACATTTTCAATAATAAAAATTTTGGTAACGAAGCAAAAAAAATATTTGAAGACGCTGACAAACTAATTGATCAAATTATCACTTCAAAATCTTTAGCTGCTAATGCAGTTGTAGGAATCTTCCCGGCAAATGCTGTTGAAGATGATATAGAAGTATATGCCGATGAAAATCGCAGTGGAATCTTAGAAGTATTCAACACTATCAGGCAGCAAGCAGTAAAATCGAAAGACATTCCTAATATAGCTCTTGCTGATTTTATGGCGCCTAAAAATGTCGGCGTAAAAGATTATTTAGGTTTGTTTGCGGTAACCGCCGGGTTTGGTGTTGAGAACCTTGTTAAAAAATTTGAAGACGAACACGATGATTATAGCTCAATAATGGTAAAAGCAATTGCAGACCGGTTTGTGGAAGCTTTTGCTGAATTACTACACGAAAAAGTAAGAAAAGAAATTTGGGGTTATGCATATAATGAAAAGTATTCCAATGAAGAGCTGATAGATGAAAAGTATTCCGGCATAAGACCGGCACCGGGTTACCCGGCTCAACCGGATCACACAGAGAAAATGAAAATCTGGAAACTGCTTGACGTTGAAAAAAATACCAATATTAAATTAACAGAAAGTTTAGCTATGTACCCGGCTGCCTCTGTTTGCGGGCTCTACTTTGCAAATCCCGGATCGAAATATTTCACGGTAGGTAAAATCGGCAAAGACCAGGTTGATGATTATAGAAAAAGGAAAGGAATTAGTTTAAAGGAAGCAGAGCGATGGTTGCGGCCAATACTCAACTATGACGAAATTGAATAATCTAAATAAAGAAAGAAATTTTATGACAAAAAAAACTTACCGCACCGGGGCGATCGGTGCATTAATGGATGAATACGAACGGGCTGCCGTAGATTTTAAGAGTGTAATTGAAAAATTATCTCAAGATAATTTTGTTAAAATTTATGATCCCAACACATTCGATGAAGATTGCCGTTCAATAATTACTATAACGAAACATGTTGTAGCTGCCGGTTACCGTTACGGAAATCAAATTAGAATTTTCCTGGGATTGGTACCAATTATACCTGAATACAAAATTGAAACCTCCCGTGATGCAATCCGCGCACTCGATAAAGTTCTTATATTCACTGCAAATACCATAGAAGGCCATTGGAATATGACAGATGATCAAATAATTGCAACACGCCAGGAAACAAAGTGGGGTTTATACGATATCGAAATGATGTTCGAGCACGCAATTGTTCATCTCCTAAGACATAGAAGACAGATAGAAAAATTTCTAATTTCAGATTAATAACCCAGAGGTTAAAATGTCAAAAAGAATTTATTCCATACCACTACTTATTTTAATCTTTACATTTTCTTCTTTTGCACAAGAAAATATTGATCCGCAAGTTTTGCAAAGAATCAAAAGAGAAGGTTTAGAAAACTCCAAAGTGATGGAATTTTTGAGTTACTTAACCGATGTATATGCACCCCGTTTAACCGCATCGCCACAATACAAAGAAGCTGCAAACTGGGCTATTGCTAAATTAAATGAACTTGGTCTTGAAAAAGCATCTATGGAATCATTTGTTCTTAATGGACGTGCGTGGGAAGTAAAAAAGTTTTATATGGCTATGACGGAACCCCAGTATATGTCAATCATAGGGTATCCGAAAGCATGGACTTCAAGTTTGAATGGAGTATTGGTCGGGTCGCCGGTTTTGATCGATGCTAAGAAACCCGAAGAACTAGATAGGTATAAAGGCAAATTAAAAGATGCTATTGTTTTTATCCAGGGAGAAGAAGAATTAGAAACATCATTTGAACCGGATGCAAAAAGATATTCGGAAAAAGAACTCAACGATTTAGAAATGATGCCGGAACCGGGCGCTAAATCTCCGTGGATAGATCGATTGGGTGAATATAATGCCCGAAGAGAATTTCAACAAAAATTAAACGAGCTCTTAAAAGAAGAGAAAGCATTATTAACTGTTGAACCTTCACGCGATGGTAGGCATGGGACTATTTTTGTACAGAGTGGCGGATCATTCCGCAGTAACACTGATTTACCAATTCCACAAATTGTTATCTCTGTTGAACAGTATAACAGAATGGTTAGAATTTTAAAGAGGGATGTTCCTTTAACTCTTGAGTTAGAAATTCAAACTAATACAGAAGTAAGCGATTCATTAGGGTATAATGTTGTTGCAGAAATCCCGGGCACAGATAAAAAACTTCAAGATGAAATCGTCATGCTCGGAGGTCATTTTGATTCCTGGCATGCCGGAACTTCTGCAACTGATAATGCTGCCGGCTGCGCAATTGCACTTGAAGCCGTACGAATACTTAAAGCAATTGGGTTTCAACCTCGTCGAACTGTACGCATTGCAATGTGGGACGCTGAAGAAGTCGGTTTGGTCGGATCAAGAGAATATGTTAAAAAACATTTTTTTGATAGAGACAAAAAAGAAAAGAAACCTGGGTATGATAAACTTTCTGCATATTTTAATTACGATAACGGTACCGGGAAAATCAGGGGAATCTATACACAAGGTAATGAAGCCGTTGTACCAATATTTGAAGAATGGTTGAAACCATTTCATAATTTAGGTGCTGCCACAGTTACTATCAGAAATACCGGCGGTACCGATCACCAGTCGTTTGATGGAGTTGGTCTGCCCGGATTTCAATTCATACAAGATGAAATTAATTATAGTTTTAGAACACACCATTCTAATATGGATGTTTACGATCTTGCTATGAAAGGGGACTTGATGCAATCGGCAGTAATTATGGCTGCTTTTGTTTACAACGCGGCAATGCGCGATGAAAAACTTCCTCGAAAATATTTTGATCCAAACGAAGAAAGACCACGACGACCATTTTAATACGGAGGATATATGAGTTTGTTCGACAAAACAGAAGAACATTCTTCATTAATTGCTCAAGAATATGAAATTGCCGGCAAGAAAATCATTTGCCAGACGTGCGGTAATGATGCTTTTCATTATCGCGATGCTTTGCTCGACACTGCTATGGCTTCTTTTTTCGGTATGGAATGGGCTAATAAAAGAGCAGCTATTTTAATCTGCGCCAAATGCGGAAAAATAGAATGGTATCTTGAAAAACCTGACGTGGCTTAAAATATATGAAAGGACAAAAAGATTTGATCGAGTTATTTGAAAGTTATACCGGAGAAAAATTAATTTCTTTCACTCCCCTTCCAGAATCTGGTTCCGCACGGAAATATTTTAGATTGGTCTCCGCCGGTTATTCTATTATCGGCGCCTACAATCCGGATAAGAGAGAAAACAATTCGTTTATTTATTTAACCAGACATTTTAGTAAACATAAACTTAATGTACCATTGCTTCACAAAACAGATTTGAAAAAAGGGATATATCTTTTACAAGACCTGGGTGATACAACACTATTTTCTTTGCTGAATAAAAATAGAGATAGTTCCGGTTTCTCAAATGAAATTATTGACTATTACCACCGTGCATTGGAAGCACTAATAAAATTCCAGGTAACGTCCTCTAAGGATTTGAAATTTATTAACTGCTATCCCCGGCCTGAATTTGATCACCAGTCAATTAAATGGGATTTGAATTATTTCAAATATTACTTTTTAAAATTAGCAGACATTACTTTCGATGAACAGAAATTAGAAAACGATTTTAGTCTGTTAAGTAATCATCTGCTTGAGGCAGATCATAAATATTTTATGTACCGGGATTTTAATTCTCGCAATATCATGATAAAGGATAATGAATTATATTTTATCGATTATCAGGGCGGAAGAAAAGGAGCGCCGCAGTATGATGTTGCATCGTTGTTGTATGATTCCAAAGCCGATCTTCCGCAGTCTTTAAGAGATGAATTGCTGTCATACTATCTAAAATCAATTTCGATTCACAAAAAAGTTGACCAAAGAAATTTCAAAAAATATTATTACCCGTATGTTCTTATAAGGTTACTGCAAATGTTCGGTGCTTACGGGTACCGCGGTTATTTTGAAGGTAAAGCACATTTTTTAAAGAGCATTCCTTATGCAATAAGAAATTTAGAATATGTTCTGCCTAAGATTAAAATTAAAGTCCCCGAACTAAAAACAGTATTGGAAAAACTAATTTCCTCAGAACAATTGAAGCAATTTAATGATACGGATACTTCATCAAACAAACTAACTATTCGCATCAATAGTTTTTCGTACCGTGATAAAATTCCATTTGATTTCACCGGTAATGGCGGAGGGTTTGTTTTTGACTGCCGTGCAATTCCGAATCCCGGCAGAATTGATGAATACAAACATTTAACTGGTAAAGATAAGCCGGTCCAGGATTTTCTCGATGCGCAATCCGAAGCACAAAGGTTTTTGAAAGAATCATTTGATATTGTAGAACAGTCGGTAGTTAACTATGCAGAAAATAAATGGACGGACCTAATGGTAAATTTCGGGTGTACCGGCGGTCAGCATCGTTCTGTCTATTGTGCAGAAAAATTAGCCGAGCACCTGAAAAGTAAACATGATGTTGTTGTTAGGTTAACTCATACAAGATTGGCATAAAATAACTTTATTCACCCAGTTACTCAGGCGCTCAGTTCCTCGGTAACACAATTACTCAGGCACTTGAAAAATGAAAGCATTCATACTTGCAGCCGGGTTAGGTACAAGATTACAGCCGCTTACAAATACAAAACCGAAAGCTCTTATAGAAATTGCTGGTAAAACTTTACTTGAGCTAACAATCTCGCGATTGGTTTCATACGGCATTAAACAAATAATCATAAATGTGCATCACTTTGCTGATCAAGTAAAAAGTTATCTAAAAGAAAAAAATAATTTCGGAATTGACATAACTCTTTCCGATGAACGTAAACAATTATTAGACACCGGCGGCGGACTAAAAAAAGTATCATGGTATTTTGATGATGGTAAACCTTTTCTTATTCATAATACAGATGTTCTCACAAATATCGACCTCGGTCAATTAATCAATTATCACAAATCAGAAGAACAAATTGCAACGCTTGCAGTGCAAAAAAGAAAATCATCCCGTTATTTTTTATTCGATAATGAGAAGAATCTCTGCGGCTGGGAAAATGTTATGACCGGCGAAAAAAAAATAACACGGACCCCGAAGGGACAATTGCAGTCTTTCGCATTCAGTGGTATACAAATAGCCGAACCAAAAATGTTTAACCTTATGCCTAATACCGAAGTATTTTCTATCGTTGATTTATATTTGTCGATCGCATCTAATTATCGAATAACTTATTTTGATCATACAAATTCCATTTTCGTTGATCTGGGCAAAAAAGAAAATTTAATCGAAGCAGAAAAAATCCTTAATAAAATTATTTGAGGTAATTATGACACGATCAGAGCATCTCGAAAATTTTAGAAACGGTTTCGAAAAACTTAAAGCCGCTTTGCAAAATTATCCAAGAAATATTTTCGATTACAAACCTTCACCCCAAAATTGGAGTATCCACGAAATAATAATCCACATGGCCGATAGCGAAGTTAATTCATATGCTAGATGCAGAAAAATAATTGCCGAATCCGGCTCTTCAATTATGGCATACGACCAGGATAAGTGGGCTGTTGATCTAAATTATAATAACCAGGATATGGATGTTGCCCTTGATCTATTTGGCTATCTTAGAATTGCAACATATGAATTATTGAAAATGACCCCGGAAGAAAAATGGAATAACTACATGCTTCATCCCGAAAGAGGAAAAATTACACTTAATGAATGGCTTACAATTTATTCGGAACATGTTGATGTTCACATAAATCAAATGAATAGAAACTTTGATGAATGGCACAAAACCAAAAAAAACTAAACATATTCAGGAAATTCTATGAAAAAACTTTTCACATACATTCTGTTTATAGCGTTCTCCATTAATGCACAAAACAACGACTGGATTAAAAATATATATAACAAGAAAGAATACCGTATACCTATGCGTGATGGTATTACTCTCTTTACATCGGTATATTCTCCTAAAGACACAACTAAAACTTACCCGATTCTAATTGTCCGGACACCTTATACCGTGGCACCCTACGGTGAGAATAATTACCCGGATAGAATATTACCGAATGAAGATTTTTGGAAAGAAGGATACATCTTTGTCTTCCAGGATGTCCGCGGTATGTTTATGAGTGAAGGTGTTTACGATAACATGCGCGGGTATATTCCAAATAAAACAAGTAATAAAGATGTAGATGAATCGACCGATGCTTACGATACCATCGACTGGCTGATCAAAAATCTGAAATTTAACAACGGGAATGCCGGCATTTGGGGTATTTCCTACCCTGGTTTTTATGCTGCAATGAGCTTGATCGATTCACACCCGGCACTGAAAGCAGTTTCTCCGCAAGCTCCAATTTCAGATTGGTTTATTGGCGATGATATGCACCACAACGGTGCCTTAACACTAACAATGTCGTTTAACTTTTTCAAAGTATTCGATCAGCAGAGAGACAGTCTAACATCTAAGTGGAAAGACTTTCCCTCTTATGCTTCTCCCGATATGTATAATTTTTTTCTAAAGCTCGGTCCATTATCAAACATTCAAAAATATTTTTTTCATGAAAGACTTCCCTTCTGGAATGAAATTACAAAACACGGTTCGTATGATGGTTTTTGGCAAGGAAGAAATAATCTGCCCCATTTCAACAAAGTTAAACCGGCAGTATTGATCGTGGGCGGTTGGTATGATTCCGAGGATCTTTATGGACCGCTTAATATCTACAAATCAATTGAAGAAAAGAATCCAGTCAATCAATCACACATTGTTATTGGTCCATGGATACACGGCGGTTGGGCACGTACCGATGGAGGCAGTTACGGTGATTTTACTTTTCCGGAAAAGACAAGCGATTACTACAACAAAAAAATACTAAACCCGTTTTTCAGTTATTACTTAAAAGGCATCGGCAAGTTTGAAGTGCCCGAAGCGGTTGCTTACCGTACCGGCAGCAACGAATGGGCTATGTATAATGAGTGGCCTCCAAAGAATTCGGTAATTAAAAACTTATTCATTAGTAACCAAAATAAATTAACGTGGGAAAATCCATCTTCTGAAAATTTATTTTATGAATTTATAAGTGATCCTAAAAAACCGGTTCCATATACTGCTAAATTTCATGATTCAGAGTTAGCTTACTTAAAAACTTACATGAGTGAAGATCAGAGATTTGCATCTTCCCGGCCAGATGTTCTTGTCTTCGAAACCGAATCATTAAATGATGATGTTACGGTCACCGGACCAATTTTAGCCGATCTTTACGTATCAACAACGGGGACAGATGCCGATTGGATAGTTAAAATAATTGATGTTTACCCGGATAGCACTAAAAGCCCTAATCCAAACCCTACGGATATTGAGATGGGAGGATATCAGCGGTTAATCCGTTATGAAATTATGAGAGGCAAATTCAGAAACAGTTACGAAAAACCTGAACCTTTTGAGCCGGACGAAATAACAAATGTTAAATTCAAGCTTCAGGATGTAGATCATACTTTTCAAAAGGGTCACAAAATCATGATCCAGGTCCAAAGCACAATGTTTCCTCTTTATGATCTTAATCCGCAAAAATTTACGGACATTTACAATACTAAAGAAGAAGATTTCCAAAAAGCTATACATAGAGTATATTTCGGCAAGGAATATCCGACTAATATCAGTTTTAGTATTTTGAACACAAAATGATAGAGGGCAAAATGAAAAAGTTATTTTTAATTATGTTCGCAATTGTATTCGCTCAATCTGCAATAGCCCAGGAAGTTGCATTAGGTCCTATTGCCGGTTATTTTAAAACTTCAGATGCAGATGAGGGATCGATAATATTCGGCGGTGCGGTTAGGTTAAAACTTGCCGATGCACTTGGAATAGAGGGTTCGATCGGATATAGAAAAGAAGAATATGAAAACGGTGACTTGAAAGTTACAAGTTACCCCATCATGGTAACCGGTATGCTCTATGCTCTGCCCATGGTTTACGGTGCTATTGGTGCCGGTTGGTATAATTTTAATATCGAGTATGCCAGTTCACTAGGTGCAGTAGATGAAACTACTCAAGAATTCGGTTATCATTTAGGCGCCGGTGTAGAATTGCCTTTAGGCAATTTAATTTTACGGGGAGATATTAGATATGTATTCCTTAATCTCGAATTGGATAACATGCCAACGGCCAAAGATATTAAAAGTGACTTTTATGTAATAACAGCCGGCGTTCTTTTTAATCTTTAACCAGGAAATTTCAATCCTTAACTATGGAGCCATTATGATATTCGATATACTCAAACATGCTGAACTTTACTACCCTTTACACGAAAAAATGAAAATTGCTTTTGACTACCTAAGGAATAATGATTTTGATAACGTTGAACCGGGCAATTATGAAATAGATGGAGAAGATGTTTATGCTATAGTTCAACAATATGATTCCAAACCTCTTTCAGCCGGTAAATGGGAAGCTCATAAAAAATATTTGGACATACAATACGTTCATTCCGGCAAAGAAAAAATGGGATATTCCAATTCCCAGAAAATGATCGTTACCCAGGAATACAGTAGTTACAACGATATAATGTTTTTGAAAGGTGAAGGAAGTTTTCTAATTGCTGAAGCCGGCTCATTTGCTATTTTCCTTCCGACAGATATTCACATGCCGGGTATTGCACTAAATTTATCAACGCCAGTAAAAAAAGTTGTAGTTAAAATCAAAATTTCCGGCGCACCCGAAGAAGCTGAAACAAAATCCGAAAGCGATATTGAACCTGAACAAAAGTCTGAAGGTGAAAGCGATACAACAGCTCAATGAAAAACGCAGCTATATTTTTACTAATTCTAATAGTAGTTTCTTGTAAACTCAAGGATAATCCAAATGATCCTAACAGTAATACAAGAAACTACTATCTCGGTTTTACTCCCTTCCCATATGATGTGTCTTCCGTTGCTCAAGATTATGTCTATTCCAAAATAAATACTGATGCGGATATTATAGTTCATCATTTCGATGATGGAATTCCCTGGGATGAAGCGTTGTACAACCAGAATTTTCATTCCAATATAATTTCTGATTGGCAGTACCGATTATCTAAAACTCCGGCTACTCATAAAAGAATTGTTGCAATAACACCGATCAATATTGATAGGGATGGGCTTGCGCTTTATAAAAATCAATCAAGCAATCAAGATTTACCGGCACCTTGGCTGCTCTATAATTTTAATCATCCAAACGTAAAGACAGCTTACCTTAACTACTGTAAAAGAGTAATCGAATATTTCACCCCGGATTATTTAATAATCGGGATTGAAGCTAATCTGCTTATCAATGCTGATGAAACAATGAACAAATGGAATGCTTATCTCGAACTCCACAAGTATGTTTATGGTGAACTGAAAATTTTATATCCGCAGCTTCCAATAATGGTTTCATTATCTGGTATGGATTTGATCAGCGGGTATACTTCAGCTAACAATACTTTGCAGATTGTCGGCTTTAACAATATACTGCCCTATACAGATTACTTTGCAATTTCTCTTTATCCTTTCTTAAGTAAATATCTAGCCGAATCAATTCCCGATGATCTTTTCGATCTGCTATTTGCGATGAGTAGTAAACCAAAGTGTATTACAGAAACCGGTTACCCGGCACAAGTTCTTTCAATCGAAGGAGGTTCTATCGTTTTTAATGGATCACCCGACAAACAGAAAAGCTATTTTGAAAAAATGTTTACTGCTGCCGATAAATATGATATGCGCTTCATTATCAATTTTGTTCTAAGAGATTACGATGAACTCTGGAAGGACCTGGGCAGCCCCGACGATATAACAAAAGTTTGGCGTGATACCGGTTTGTATGATGAGAATGGGAATGTTAGAACTTCCTACGAAGTTTGGAAAAACAAACTCAACTTAAAAGTTGAATAAGAACAAGAGAACGGGTAAGAATATTGTTATTTCTAATTCACTTCTTACCCATACTCTAGCTCTTAATCTTTTTTGTGCCTACTTAACGATATCAAGTAGTTCAACTTCAAAAATTAAAGTTGAACCCGGTTGAATAAGTTCACTCGCACCCCTTTCGCCATAAGCTAATTCCGAAGGAACATAAAGCATCCATTTATCACCAACATGCATTAACTGCAATGCTTCGGTCCATCCTTTAATAACCTGGGTAACACCGAATACTGCCGGTTCATTTCTTTTGTACGAGCTATCGAATTCACGTCCGTCTATCAACGTACCTTTATAATGAACTTTAACTTTATCATTTGATGTCGGCTGTGCGCCGCTTCCGGTAGTAATGATTTTATATTGAAGTCCGCTTGGAAGTGTAACAACTCCTTCTACTGTTTTATTCTTGGCTAAAAATTCGTCCCCAATTTTTTTATTTTTTTCTTTAACTACATTCATTTCCGCATTCCTTTTAGCAACAATCTTTGTGTTTAGTGCCATTAAACTTTTTTCCATCTGTTCATCACTCATTAGCGATCTTCCTTCAACTGCGTCTTTCATAGCTTGAGCGAGAATGGTAAAATTAACTTTTAATTCCGGGTCCTTAAGATTCTTACCAACATTTTGCCCTATGCTGTAACTGATAGAATCTTCGAGGGTTTTTAAATCAATACTGCTTTCTGTTTGTGCAAATCCAATTGATGCAAATAGAAATACAATTAAGGAATATTTTAACAACTTCATTTCAACTCCGTATAATTTATTAAAAAACGCATGCCGAAAATAGCTTTGACCTCTTTGAGAATCAAATTCTTAAATGCTATTTTTTTACACCTGAAATTTACAAAGGTTCTTAAAATTCTTAAGGAGGTCATATGTACCAGTATAGACTGATTCTTTTATTTGTGTTTTTTATAGAATTAAATTTAACCGCACAAACTTTTTTTGGTAACGAGCCGTTTACACATACATATTCCATCGTTGCATACGACCCGGCAACGGGAGATATGGGTGTTGCGGTTCAATCCCACTGGTTTTCAGTTGGAACTGTTGTAACATGGGGCGAAGCCGGTGTTGGAGTAATTGCAACCCAATCGCTTGTAAATGTTTCTTTTGGCATACGAGGACTTGAACTACTGAAAAAAGGAATGAGTCCGCAAGAAGTTGTGGATTCACTAATCAAATCGGATGAAGGTCGGGATGTCCGTCAATTAGCCGTATTAAATTCTAAAGGAGAGGTTGCAGCTTACACCGGTTTAAAATGTATCAAAGAAGCCGGACACATAGAGGGGGAAAATTTTTCTGTTCAAGCTAATATGATGTTGAATAATACAGTATGGCCGGCAATGGCGGAAGCGTACAAAAAATCTTCGGGACCATTAGCAGAAAGAATGCTTGCGGCACTTGAAGCTGCAGAGAAAGAAGGCGGTGATATTCGCGGAAGACAATCGGCAGCACTTGTTGTTTTCAGAGGCAAACCAACCGGGAAAATTTGGGAAGATAAATTAGTTGATCTGCGCGTTGATGATAGTCCAGAAACGTTGATAGAATTGGCAAGACTTCTGAAAGTCCACCGTGCATACGAACATATGAATAATGGCGACCTTGCAATTGAAAAAGGAGATCACAAATCAGCATTAGATCATTATGCTGCTGCAATGCAGATGTTTCCTGAAAATGAAGAAATGAAATACTGGACTGCTGTATCTCTCGCCAATATTGGAAATATGGAAGAAGCATTACCGATGTTTAAAGATGTATTCCATAAGAATAAAAATTATATAAAGCTGACAGAACGGATATTAGAAAATTCATTGTTGAATGTTTCAATAAAAGATTACAATAGAATTATAGAATAATCATAGTAGAGACGCCCGATCGGGCGTGCCTATAAAAATTCGACACAACGCAGCAAAAAAATCGATCGGAAAATATTTTAATTAGAATGGAAATTCTTCTTTCAAATTAATTTCTGTCGGCGTTGCTTCTTTTTCCACATTCTTCTTGGCTGTAAGGTGAGTTTCATTCCCTTCTACATAAATTGCTTTGTACGGTTTTGTAGGACATGCATACTCGCAAGCACCGCACCCGATGCAATATTCATCACGTACTTCGGGAATTACCAATTTATTTTCGTACGGTATCATGTGCACTGCTTTGGTCGGGCAATGTTCGGAACAAGCGCCGCAGTCGGTTTTCTCAGTGTGAACAATGCAATTATCTTTCACAAATTTCGCTATACCGATCTGTGTAAGTTTTTTCTTCTCTAGTTCAACGGGTAAAATTGCGCCGGTTGGACAAACGTCAGAACAGACCACACAATCAAAATTACAGAATCCGGCAATGTTATCTAACCTCGGCTGAAGTATCCCGAGAAAACCGTATTCTAAAAACGAGGGCTGCAAAACTTGCGTTGGACATGCACTAACACACATATGGCAAGCCGTACAAATGCTGTTAAAACGATCAATACTTATTGATCCGGGCGGTGAAACGGTATTCTTTCTGAATATTGGAACAGTACTCGGTTTGCTCGCAACAATTTTCTTTTTCACCTGGGCAAAGATTGATGATACTGTTGTAAAATAAACTGCAGATGAAATCAAAAAACTCCGCTTTGCTTGATCAACTGAATTACTGCTCGATTTTTTGACCGGCAAACCAAACTGATATTTTATTCCTTCTGTTGGGCACGACTGTAAACAGTTGAAGCAGCCAACACATCGTGACATATCGACAACCATTTCCTCACTATTAATGCAGCTCGATTTACAATCTTTTTCGCAAACACCGCAGCTTAGACATTCCTCTTTTTCGATAACAATCTTAAAGAATGAAATCTTCGAAATTAATCCGAGGATGGTTCCAACCGGACAAACTGTATTGCAGTATAACCTCCCATTTTTAAATGAAAGATAAACTACTAACAGAAACATAGCGGTAGTAATAGCAAACGGTACAATGTTGAAAGTTTTTATATCAAAAGGAAAAACAGAATAGATTTGAAAAGACGCCAATATTGAAGAAGCTAAATTATTAGTACCAATAAAAACCGGGCGAATAATATTGCCGGCTGTTCTCCCGTAAATGCTGTACGGATCAAGAAGATTAAGCCCAATACCAAATCCGAATACAAATAGAAGCACCGGGATAAAAAATAAAATCCATTTAAGTAACTTTTGTTCTTTCAAGAACTCAAATTTTTTCTTTTTCTTGTTCCACTTGAATTTACGTGAAATAAAACCGGTTACATCTTGAAGGAAACCGAGCGGACAAATTGTAGAACAATATACTCTTCCAAATAAAATTGTGAGTATAAAAACAAGAATAAAACCAGTCGATATAAACGTGAAATACGATATTGATTTTAATATCGATGGTATGAACTGAAAATAGAGTATGCCGTTAACAACACCGGTTGGAATTAACCCCGAAAAATCAACAAGCACAAATGTTGTAGGTATAAAAAAAATTATTGATAAAACAATCCTGATTTTCCGCAAGTGAGAAGTGATCATACAACAAGACCGTTAAAGCCGGGGATCTATTCAGTCAGAAATATCACCGGTAATTATAAAATAATACGTTTAATGTTTAGTCCATCGAGATTCATTTTGCCGGAGCCCATCGAATCAGCAATTTTAATATGTGGTATCTCTCCCGGTTCGATACCGAACAATTTTGCCGAAGCAGCATCGGCGGCAACCATATCGGTTGCAAGTATTTGTGATTTCATCGTAACAACGTCGGCTTTCGAAACTCCGCGCGGACCATTTTTCTTCATAACAGAATATGCATCAACAATATTTAAATCGGGTTTGCGGAATGTCGAGAAATCAGCAATGCACTGATGCAGATCATTCCGGTGCCAATATCCTCTATCCCAATTAACACCCATCATATTTTTCATAGAAATAGTCAATCTTGATGAACCGTGATTCTTTAATATCGGTACATTAATAAATACGTCCGAATCAAGAACCAATTCATGAACTTTATCTTTCTTTAATCTCTTCCCGTTTTTAATAGTAACTTCCTGGTAATAACTTTCAGTATGCCCCGGGACGATTGTTCCGCCGGCATCTTTAACAGCTTTTTCGATTCCGCTGTTTTCATAACATCTCCGCCAGTCATCACAAGTATGATCAAACACATAAACTTCCTTTGCGCCGGCATTGAAGCAATGTTCGATTATTCGTTTTACCAATTTTGGATTAGTGTTTGCTGCCAATTCAGGAACAACGTCCCAGCCAATATTCGGCTTAACTAAAACTTTCTGATTCTTCTTAACGAACGAACTCATTCCGCCAAGTTGTTTAATCGCTTCATCAAACATAGCATCGGGTTCGCCGCCTTTGATCGCTACCATATCAAACTTTTCAGAAATAGTTTTGCTGCTCTTCGAAATATAGTTGCCATAAAATCCCGGTATTGTTAAAGCTGAACCGGCTATTAATCCGGTTTGAATACTTTTCTGTATAAATTCTCTTCTATCCATTGAATTCTCTATAGTATTTATTTTTTCTCCATAAAAAAGATATAAACATATTATATTGTATTCAAGGGAATAAAAAATTTAGGATGAATAATGAATGCTAATTCTTTAAGTATTTCAAGGCTGGATTTTAAAACAATCCTCATCGATTTATTTGCACTGTTGTTGATAACTTTCACACCGGCTATATCCCATTTGGCAGCACTGCCGATTTATTTATTGGAGCCTATGAGAATTATGCTGGTGCTTTCAATTATACATACTTCAAAGAAGAACAGTTATCTGATCGCACTGGCATTACCGATATTATCATTTATTATTTCTTCTCATCCGTCCATGTTAAAATCTGTTTTGATTATAAGCGAGCTTTCAATCAATGTTTATTTGTTCAATCTTCTTATCAAGCACTTAAAGAATAATTTTACTGCTATGCTTGGAGGTATTTTGATCAGTAAAATTTATTACTACGGGGTTAAGTTTGGTTTGGTAGGTTTTGGATTGATAGGCGGAGAACTAATATCAACCCCGGTATATTTACAATTGATTGTTGCACTGGCTTTATCTTTTTACTCGATCTTCTTTTATAACAGAAAAAAGTAATTTATTATTCAATAGTTGAGCAGATACTATCGGGTGTATCCCGGTAGTATCTATAATCCGGCCAATCCACTTTGGTAATTTTATATTTTTCTACTGCCCGTTCAAAGAAATCCGAATCATCACTATACTTCAGATCTTTAAATCCATCTAATTCAATAAACAGATTTCTTTTGCCGAAGAATGTTCCCCCAATAACACATTCGGAAAGATGAATTTCTTTAGTAAGATCATTTTTATCTTTCACAAACGGATGACCGATAATCTCAACTCCGCCATACAATAAATCAATCTGCTGGTGTGAATTTAAAAACTCTAATCTGTTTTTAAGGTAATCGGGTTTGTACTCATCATCACTTCCTAAAAAAGCAATAAACTTTCCGCACGATGCTAGTAAACCGGCATTTGTTGCAAGCGGTGTTTTACGGTTGGAGTGCTTTATGTACCTTATATTTTCAAAACGGTTCACGTATTGATTAATGATCGAAAATGTTTCATCGCTGCTTCCATCATCAACAACTACTAATTCCCAATCCTTAAATGTTTGATTGATAACCGAATCAACAGCACGCCGGATCAATCCGGCCCGGTTATAAGTAGGCATTATTATGGAAACAATTGGTATGAATGATTTGTAAACTTGCATAGTTTATATTAGTCCTGACAACTCAATAGAGTTTTTTATTCTTTGATTTTTTGATTAATTTGACCCACAATTTTTAATGAAAATCTGATAGAATAATGCGTTCCAGGGAACAGAAATTGTACTTAGATACTTTGAAAAGATACGAAAGAAAATTCGAAAGACAAGAGTTAGACGACTATAAAATGTTTTGTAAACGGGATAAGGACGACGAGGAATTAGATAATCTTTCCCTGAACCGGCTGAAAATTCTTTATGAAAAATACCATATTAATCGAGTGAAAAAAAATTTAGACGATCTGTTCAAAAAACCATCTGACTTAACTTCAGATAATTAATCACATTAAAATAATTCCGGCATTAATACTGTGAAGGTAAAGAATGAATTCAAAAATTTTAAACAGAGTAATAGCATTCCTTGTTTTTTTAATTAGTTTAATTACATACTTATCGACCGTACAACCTACGGTATCCTTTTGGGATTGTGGTGAATTCATCGCATCTGCTTATTATCTTCAAGTTCCCCATCCCCCCGGTACGCCATTCTTTTTACTACTCGGCAGAATTTTCTCGTTAATCCCGTTTACCGAAAACATCGGTCTGCGTATAAATATGATCTCTGTACTTTCAAGTGCTTTCACCATTATGTTTTTGTATCTCATCGCTGTAAAGCTGATCGAAAATTATAAAAAGAAAGAACACGAAAATATTTTTGATGCCTTGATAGTATATCTTTCTGCTGCTATCGGTGCTTTATCATTAACATTCAGTTATACATTCTGGTTCAATGCGATTGAAGCAGAAGTTTATGCTTTCTCAACCTTCTTTATTGCAATAGTAACATGGCTGATGATAACGTGGAATGAAAAAGCAGATCAACCGGATAACGAAAAATATATCATATTAATTGCATACTTGATCGGTCTATCAACCGGTGTTCACTTAATGGCGGTACTTGCAATAGTCCCGGTTGTAATGACAATAATTTTCAGGAAATATGTTACCGATGAAGAATCACTCAAAAAAACCGGGGTAATTTTTATAATTCACTCTGTAATAGTCCTGGCTATCGGTTTAATAATGTGGGGTTCGCAAACCGATAATGCACCTCCAAACATTGATCAATACCGCGAGGTAGATTCACGTTTCTTAATGATACTTGTTGCCATCAGTTTACTTTTTATGGGTGCGCTATACAAAAAAATATTCCAGAGGAATTCATTCTACACTCCAATAATAATTGGCGGTATTACATTAATTGCAGTTTATCCGGGAATGGTAAAATATGTTCCTAAAATAATCACGATGATCGGACGCAATAATATAACCCTTGATATAAGCGCTGCGGTTTTAATATTTGCTGCTTTAGGTTTTGGTATTTACTACACGAGTAAGATAAACAAAGGAACCCTCAACTTAATTTTCAAATGTGTCTTGTTTGCATTGATCGGTGTTACTTCTTATGCTATGATTATCATTCGCGCAAACCAGGAAACTCCAATCAATATGAACAGTCCGAAAACATTTTCAGAATTGGAATCGTACCTTAACCGCGAACAGTATGGTGATTTCCCGACCTTCAAAAGAAGATACACAAGCGAACCGCACCAGATGGGAGTTTATACAAATTATTCCAGCGACCTTGATTTCTTATGGTCCTATCAACTGAATCACATGTTTAACAGATACCTATTATGGAATTACGCCGGGAAAGAATCTACTTACCAGGATAGTGGAGTTGATATAAGTGAATTGTTTGCAATTCCATTTTTATTAGGTCTGTTCGGTTTGTACCATCATTTCCGCCGAGACTGGAAAATGGCTTCGATATTTTTAACTATGTTCATCTTCCTCGGCTACCTAACTGCGTTTTATCAAAATCAGCAGCAACCGCAACCAAGGGAACGAGATTATTTTTATGTGGGTGCCTACTTTGTATTTTCTATATGGATTGCAATAGGTATAAAAGGATTAATTGAATTGATCCAGGAAAACTTTACTAAAATTTCAAATTTGAAACCGATCATTACTGCCTTATTAATAGTAGGATTTATTGCTGTACCCCTTAACATGTTCAGTGCAAATTATTTTGAAAATAACAGATCAAAAAATTATGTGCCCTGGGATTATGCATATAATCTTTTACAAAGTGTTGCCCCTGATGCAGTAATATTTACAAACGGAGATAACGATACATTCCCTCTCTGGTATTTGCAAGATGTTGAAGGTGTACGCAGAGACGTGCGTGTTGCTTGTTTGAGTCTTCTTAACACACCATGGTACGTAAAACAACTTAAGAATAATGAACCATATGGATCTAAAAAAGTTGATATCAGTTTAGCCGATGAAGAAATTGATAAAATTGGACCAATGCAATGGGAACCGCGAGATATGTTTGTAGAAGTGCCCAAAGATAAAGTCAAAGAATATAATGTAACAGATACATCAATTGTTAGAACCGGTAGATTGAAATGGAAGATGGAAAACACGGTTACATACGGTGATGTTGGCGCTATTCGGGCACAAGATATTGTTGTACTTGATATTATTATGCAGAGTAAATTTGAAAGACCGGTCTATTTTGCAGCTACAACATCAGAGGATGGAAGATTGAACCTTGATGATTATCTGCAGATGGAAGGTATGGCTATGAGATTTGTTCCGAAAAAATCTGAAATGAAATCGATTGAATATATAAACGAACCGATTCTTAGGAAACAATTATTGGAAGAACCGGAAGGTTACAGTAAAACTTATCAGCCAGGATTCAAATTCAGAAGTTTGAATGATAAGAATACATTCTTCGACGAGAATCATGAACGATTAACACAGAACTACCGCAACGCTTTTATACGCCTCGCGTTATATTATTTGTACCAGGAAAAGAACTACAATAAAGTAGTAGAAGCACTCGATGTAATGGAAAAGAAAATTCCGCGCAGTGTTATTGCAATGGACTACCGGATTAAACACGACATTTCAAAAATCTATTACAATGCCGGAGCTATGGAACAATACCGTTCTTATGCAGCAGAAGTTATAAAAGCGGCAAAAGTTGCACTAGAAAAAAATCCACGCGATTTTACAAGCTGGTATAATCCTTATGGTCTATTACTAACTCATTATGATTATCTAAAGAGGTATAACGAAGCTGTCGATTTACTAGCTCAATTGCAGAGTGTAGTACCAAATGATGAAACAGTGGCTAATCTACTGAAACAATACAGAAAATTAGCCGGTATGGATACGCTGGAAACTATTCCCAAACAATTGAAATAAATTTTACTTTATAGGGCACACAGCAGTGTGCCTATTTTTTAACCAATATTCTTTCACTATGCGAATTCTTTTGATTGCATTATCAGGTATTGGCGATGCATTAATGTTCACACCCGCCCTTAAAAAATTGAAAGAAGAATTCCCCGAATCACAAATTGATGCACTCGTAATGTTCAAAGGTGTTAAAGACATTTACAATAACTCACCTTATATCAACAACGTATTATATCATGATTTTTTGAACGAATCTAAAATTAAATCTTTGTTGTTTATACTTAAGCTTAGAAAGAATTACAACGTTTCAATTAATATTTATCCATCAAACAGAAAAGAGTATAACTTAATTAATTTTATAATTGGTGCGGAGAAACGTGCAGCGATAAGGTATCTAAGGAATGATCTCTTAAACTTCGGATGGCTGAACAATCTTACTGTTCAAGAAAATGATGCATTACATAATGTTGAGGAAAATCTAAAATTATGTGAATTAATAACCGGCAAAAGTTATGATTCCTTAGACCCATTAGAGATATTACTAAAAGAAGATAATTTAAAAGCTGCCGATAAATTTTTTAGGGATCGAAATATTACCGATAAGGATTTAATAATTGGATTTCATCCCGGTTGTTCCATACTAAAAAATCATGATAAAAGACGCTGGGAAACCTTTAAGTTTGCGGAACTGGCAAATAGACTGATTAAAGAAAAGAATGCTTATGTTTTACTATTTGGCGGACCCGAAGAGAAATATTTGAAAGATGAAATTAAATCACTCACAAATTCCGATAGATGTATTGAAGTAGAGGCAAATTCGCTCCTTGATGCTGCTGCTATTATGAGACGCTGTAAAGTATTCGTATCAAACGATTCTGCACTAATGCATGTTGCGGCTGCACTGAAATTAAATATTGTTGCAATTATCGGCCCGACAAATAAAAATTACATACATCCCTGGCAAACAAACTATGCTACCGCATCACTCGGATTGAACTGCTCCCCGTGTTTTTACTATTCACCCAAACCATTAACTTGCAGCAGAACAGATATTAAATTTAAATGTATTAAAGAATTGAGTGTAGAAAAGGTTTGGGAATTAGTAGCAGAAAAAATTAAAGATTAAGTTTTTTTATTATAAAATCTGCACAATCATAAATATCATCGAAGCACTGCACCAAACCGTTTTTTCTTTTTTCGGCAAGTATTTGTTTTTCCATACCATCAACAATATTTTTCCAAAGTGTACCATGACAAGCAAACGGCTTTTCCGTTATCATATTTTTATTCATATACTCCCAGACCAAAGCAAGTTCAAGCATGGTTCCGGTTCCGCCTTGTAAAACTATATAAGCATTTCCTATTTCAACTAAGTTTGATAAACGATCAAACAAAGTGTGACATCTAATTTCCTTAGTTAAATATCTACTTGGCTGAACGTTGTAAATATCTAAAGTTACACCAACTGCATGGGCATTGTTTTCAACGGCACCTTTTGAAACAGCGTCCATTACACCTTGAAATCCGCCGGAACAAACATTGATTCCATTTTTTCCAAGATAAGAACCGAGTTTGTAAGCAATTTCATATTCTTCGTCGCCAGGTTTAGGGATGGAACTACCGAACACGGTTACGAATTTTTGTCCCATTAATCACCAATTTTAGGTCTACCGGAATCTTGCCATGCGCTATAAATTAACGAAGCAAGTGCAAACGCAGATGAATTGACTTGATCAATTGTTAAATATTTTGTTCTGAACCAAAGTAAGCGATAATATTCATCATTAAAAATATTTTTTGATTTAGTGGATGCAAACTTATCCGCTGAGAATATTACATCGACATAAGAATTTGATTCTGTTATATAGTCAAATATATAATCCAGTTTGTTGTTAATGTAAACTGTTCTCATATCTAAAAATTTTTCATCAAATACATTTATATTTTTATCGAACATCTCTATTTCATAACGGAAATGAATCCCTTTCTGGGATGTCAATTGACCGTTATAATTTAAGGTAGTATGCAGCGGTTGATGCCCGTCACCTACATAATGAGCAAGATCGGATGAATATAAAATTATTTGTTCGATGTTCTTAAATTTAAAAGCTTCCACAAGATTATCATACGCACTTATGGTAGCCCAGGGAAGCAGCCCCATCTTCGTAATTGTGCTATCGGGATAAATAGTGAGTAATGAATCATAAGACCTGATCATTTTACCATCAAGAAATTCTTTGTAAAAATCAATATCGATAAAATGCTTGTTTGGTTCTGATGGATCATCTTTCTTTCTGTAATCAGGATCAATAGAACGGCTTATGATTCCTTCTTTTACTGCATCTGAAAAACCGATTTCTACCGGAAGCATTTTAAAAGCTAACTCGGTTATTTTTTTATGACCTTTATCTCCCCAGCTGAAAATTGCTAGTGGAATAAAAAAGACGATTAGCAGCTTATTCAGAATTTTCATTATTAATTTCCGGTGAGTTGAACAATGATATTTCTATTTCTGGAACGATTATCAAAATCGATTACAACAATTTGCTGCCAGGTTCCAAGAAGTAATTTTGAACCTTTAAAAGGTACGGTAAAAGACGCACCTTGTAATGCGGCTCTTATATGCGCATAACCATTTCTATCATTCCACGTTTCATTATGATAGTAGTTTTTATCAGAAGGAATGAGCTGCTCGTAAAAAGCATCAATATCTTTGATCAATCCGGGTTCATACTCTATCGAAGTGATGCCGGCAGTAGAGCCCGGTACAAATATAAGTGCACTCCCTTCCTTCATACCTGATTTACTCACGTTATCTTGTACATTTTGAGTAATATCGATTATTTGATTATGTCCCTTAGTAGAAATTGTAAATGATAATGTTTTTATTTCCATTGCTTTAAATAATATTTGAACCGCATTTAATTATTCTGCGGTAAAAAAATTAGTTATTTATTTCTAATAGCGATTGTTCAATAATTCCTACAGCTTCATAAATTTGTTCTTCCGTAATAACGAGCGGCGGCGCAAAACGAATTATATGGCGGTGTGTTGGTTTTGCAAGCAACCCGTTCTCTTTCATCCGCAAACAAACATCCCATGCTTCTTTTCCGTTGCTTGGTTTTATAACGATAGCATTCAATAGACCTTTACCGCGTACAAGCTCAACCATCCCGGATTTTATTTTACCGAGTTTTTCACGGAAAATTTTGCCAAGTCTTTCTGAATTCTCTGCGAGTTTTTCATCCTTCAATACTTGCAATGCGGATACTGCAACCGCACATGCCAGCGGATTTCCGCCAAATGTTGAACCGTGTTCGCCGGGTTTAATTACTAGCATAATTTCATCATCAGCAAGTACAGCAGAGATAGGCATAGTTCCGCCGGAAAGTGCTTTACCAAGAATCAAAATATCGGGTTTTACATTTTCGTATTCACAAGCAAGCATTTTACCGGTGCGTGCCAAACCGGTTTGAACTTCATCTGCAATAAATAAAACATTTTTTTCTTTACACATCTTATATGCTTTGGAAATATAACCTTCATCCGGTACTACAACACCGGCTTCGCCTTGAATAGGTTCAACCAAAAACCCGGCAACATTAGGATCTTGCAAAGCTTTTTCAAGCTCATTGAGATCATTATAAGAAATTTTTATAAATCCCGGGGTGTAAGGACCAAATCCTTTGTAAGAATCGGGATCGTTAGACATTGAAATAACTGTAATCGTCCTTCCATGAAAATTGCCAAGACAAACAATAATCTTTGCTTCATTTTCTGGAATTCCCTTTTTATCGTAAGCCCATCGTCTACAAAGTTTTAATGCAGTTTCGTCTGCTTCAGCACCGGAATTCATTGGCAATACTTTTTCATAACCAAAAAATTCTGTTATATATTTTTCATACGGACCAAGCTTGTTATTATAAAAAGCACGGGATGTAAGCGTTAATTCTTTGGCTTGTTCAGCAATGGTGTTGATAATTTTCGGGTGGCAATGCCCCTGGTTTACTGCCGAGTATGCCGATAGAAAATCATAATATCTTTTTCCTTCAACGTCCCATAAAAAAACACCTTCACCTTTTGCAAGCACAACGGGCAACGGATGATAATTATGAGCACCGTATTTTTCTTCTAAGGCTATATAGTCTTGTGATAGCATATTTATTCCAAGATTTGTTAAAAGTGTGGCACAAATTTATAAAAAGAAGCCCAGGTAAAAAATGTAAATCAGCGGTTAGTGTTTAACCATTGATCAATAGTTAGTTTAAGAAAATGTATATTGATTGGTTTTGCTATGTAATCATCCATGCCGGCGGCTAAACATTTTTCACGGTCTTTCATACTCGAATGTGCAGTTACAGCTATAATAGGCAAAGACCCTACCTTACCCGGCATCTCTCTCACCTTTTTTGTAGCGGTAATACCATCCATATCGGTCATTTCAACATCCATCAAGGCAATATCAAATGTACCGGTTTTAATTGCTTCAATTGCTTCGTGTCCGTTGGAAACAGCTTCAACATCGTAACCAACTTCTTTTAAAATTTTCATTTCTAAATTTTGACTTATCGGGTTGTCTTCTACCAATAGAATTCGCTTCTTTAATTCTGTTGTTTTACTTGTTCCGGGTTTTTCAACAACATTTTCATCAAATCCGTTATCTGAAACTGCCTCTACTACCGATGGCATTTCCTGGGATAATTTATCAAAACTTTCGCTGTTCTGAAGTCTCATTTTAACAGTAAAAATAAATTTACTCCCAACGCCGACTTTACTTTCTACCTTTATTTCACCGTGCATCAGTTTAATAAACTCTTTCGAAATCACTAATCCTAATCCGGTTCCTTCCTTTTTACCTTTCTTACTTTTAACTTGAACATACGGTTCAAAAAGGAGCTGCAATTTTTCGCTCGGTATCCCATGCCCGGTATCTTCAACTGTTGTTAGAAGTTCAGCATAATTTGCGGTTTTAGAATTCAACTTAACAGAAAGAGAAATCTTACCATATTCTGTGAACTTTACAGCATTGCTTAACAAGTTCAAAATGATTTGGCGGTACCTTGTTGGATCGCCGATTAAAATATTTGGGACATTTTCATCAATAGATTCTTCTACAGTCAAGGATTTTTGTTTGGCAGTTTGACCTATAATAGACATAACACGATGGATTTCATTTCTAATATCGAATTCAGCTTCATCAAGCTCCATTTTGCCGGCTTCAATTTTAGAAATATCAAGTATGTTATTTATTATATCGAGTAGCGATTCAGCAGCAAACCTGGCGTCGCGTGCAAAACTTTTAAGTTCGTCAGTATTTTCAAAAAGATCATTCTCTATGAGTGTTAAAAATCCCATAACCGAGTTCATTGGCGTACGGACTTCATGACTCATATTAGCAAGGAACTTGGTTTTATAATTACTTTCTTGTTGTGCTTTTTTAGCGGCAGTATCGGCTTTCAATTTTTCTTGTCTTAATGCTTCTAACGCTTTCTGCCTTTCGTTTTCAGCTTGTACTTGTTGGGTTATATCCTGAATGCTTCCTTCGTAAAACATCGTCTCATCTTCTTCAATATTAATACGAACATTCATCCTAACTGTAATTTCGGATCCGTCCTTTTTACGGAATTGAACACGGTAGTTTCTAACTTTTCCTTGTTTTTCCAACAGCTTAGATAGCAATTCCCAATCAGATTGTCTTACGAAGAGATCATTTATCATATTAAGCCTCATAATCTCTTCTTCATTCGAGTAACCGTGCATTTTTACAAATGCCGGGTTAACGGTAAGGAATTTTCCCTTGCTTGAAATTTGGAAAACACCTTCAGCGGAGTTCTCGAATATATTTCTAAACTTTTTCTCCGATAAAGCAACTTCATAACCCTTCATCAAAGATTCGTGTCTTAAACGGTAATTAATATAACTTGCTACTATTGCCATAACACTTATTACAAGAACTAGAATTACAGATTCAATCATGTTTGGCAGCATGTAAACTGTTTTGCTATTGAACAAGATTGAAGCAGCAAAAACCATATTGTAATAAATGGCAACAACAATTTGATTTGAAACTTCCCAGCTTAAAAATAAAGCTGCCGTAAAAATGATAAGACTAATGATGTGAGAATTAAAAATAAGTGTGTTCGGGTATAGGTATATCATCAATCCAAAAGTTGCTACAATAGAAATTAACAAAACATGTATTAATAGAACCGGGTGTCTTTTGCCAAATTTCGAATTCGATAGCAGCAGTAATAGGAAGGCAATCAGTACTGACGCAAGTCTCGAAATATAAACTTCGACACTATGCTGGGTAAAAAAGCGAACTTCAAATATCAGGGATACTATACCGGAAAATGCAGTAAACTTTGCTAATGATTGGAATGGACCAATAACTAACCGTCTGTTTTCCTCTTTTATATATTCTTTAAGTTTTATTTCAAGAGTTTTGTTAAATGTTTTGGTACTGGCTAGAGTCTTACTATTATTATTTCCCACGGTAGTTAACACTTTTGCTTATTGTATGTTTTCGAATAATTTCACTTTAAAAACTCAAATAACAATACTAACTTTAGTTAGGTGTTAATTTGGTTATTTTCTTTAAAAGATCAAAAAAGTCGGCTTTAGATAATAATTTTTATAACAATAATCAAAAAATAATAAATGCTGGATACTCTCTACAACATCGATATCACAATCTTCTATTTCATCAACGTGACACTTTCCAACCCTATTTTCGATAAGTTTTTTGTATTTATTACCGATGTTAAAAACTGGTATCTCACTTATTTAATTCTACTTCTCATATCTTTTTTCAAAGGTGGACGTTTAGGTAAAATCGCTTCTATTTCAGTTCTTTTTCTAATAATAATATCCGATCAATTAAGCAGTTTTGTATTGAAAGATTTGTTTGCAAGAATCCGTCCTTGCAACGTTTTACCCAATGTTAATATACTTGTTTCTTGCACGGGATCGTTCTCTTTTCCTTCTTCTCATGCTGTAAATAATTTTGCAGCTGCTGTTTTTTTTGCAAAACTTTTCCCCAAACTAAAATGGGTACTTTACAGCTCTGCATTTCTAATTGCGCTTTCCAGACCTTATTGCGGAGTACATTATCCGTCAGATATTGTAGGAGGCGCTATAATCGGAATACTAATAGGTTATCTATTTGCAATTATTGCTCTTAAAATAGATTCTTTTTTCAAAGAAAAATCAACCAAACTAACAGATAAATTCGAAAGGATTGAATTCAAATAAATAATATGAAAACTAAATTACAAATAGCAAAAAATTGGCTGCCGCGCTATACCGGTACTAAAATTGACGAATTTGGCGATTATCTTCTGCTGACTAACTTTCATAATTATGTAACTAAATTTTCAGAAAGGTTTAATTGCGATATTAAAGGTATCGGACGACCAATGCAGACAGCTACCAACAATCACGGATTAACAATCATTAACTTTGGTATTGGTTCTGCAAATGCTGCAACAATAATGGATTTATTAATTGCTAGAGCTCCCAAAGGAGTTTTATTCCTTGGAAAATGCGGCGGACTAAAACACTCTACCGAGATCGGTCATTTTATTCTACCAACTGCCGCTATCCGCGGAGAAGGTACCAGTGATGATTATTTTCCGCCTGAAGTTCCGGCTCTTCCTTCATTTAAACTTCACAAGTTTGTTTCAGATAAAATCATTAAAAGAAAACTGGAATATAGAACCGGTGTAATTTATACTACAAATAGAAGAGTTTGGGAATGGGACACAGACTTTAAAAAATATTTAAAAAAACTTGGTGCAATTGGAATCGATATGGAAACAGCCACACTATTCATAGTGGGGTATACAAACCAAATTGCACGTGGCGCCCTATTGCTTGTTTCGGATTTACCAATGTTTGCCGAAGGAGTTAAAACCGAACAATCCGATAAAATTGTTACTCAAAAATATCTCGACTTTCACCTTGATATTGGAATTGAAGCAATGACAGAGATCGGGAAAAAAGGGGAACAAATCAAACACTTCACATATTAATTTTTCCCACCGATCAGAAACATAATTCTTTTATCGATGTTGAAAACCATAGACTAATATTTTTGAGGTTTAGAAAATGAAAAAAGTATTTTTTTGTTTATTCATCTTACTAACGTCCAGTACTTCAAGCTACCTTGCTCAAATAGATAAGCAAACTATAATCAGTACTTCGCTAGAGGAATTAATTCAACTCAGTAAAGACAAACAATATGAAAAGGCGTCGCTAAGGATTGTATACAGCGGCAAAGATGTAAACCGTAACTTGAAAACCCCTTTTGATCCGGCAAACAGTGATGAATTAGAACAAGTAAAAAGAATCTGCAAAAAAATATCAGCTTTAACGGATTTGAGTACAAAATATAAAATTGGAGAAGTAATTTCTAAAAATGACGGTGATAGAAAATTGTACTCGGTAGATGTTTCATTTATCAGCGGCGCCCAACAGTTAAAAACATTTTTTGAATTCATTGAGACTACCGACGGATTCCTACTTACCAATTTAAAATAGAATCTAATCATGATCAGTACTTCACAAAAATTTTCCGGTGAACAACCCGTCAAGAAACTTTGTCCTAAAATTATTTTGGAAGGTACGCGGCTTACATTAAAGACCGAAATTGCGTTTGCATTGAATGAGCATCCACGAATTGTTGGCCCAAGAAAATACAAATATCACTCGCCAATTATTTCCGCCGAATGGTGTTCTTTTACAAACTTTCCCTGGGGCAGAGGTTTGATAAATTTTAACCGTGAAGAAGAAGAACAAGCAATGGAAACTTATAGAACATGGATTAAACTATTCGAACTACAGAAATATTATTCATGGATAATAGACCGTTTTCATTTGTCAACTAAACTTTATCAACGGAAGTATAAAAACCGCGAATATGATTTTAGGTGGCTGGAAAATAGACTTGATAAACTTGGCTTTCATTTAGTGCTTTGCACAAGAAGCACCGAATCATTTATCGAAGCACGTAAGGAAAGAATCAAAATTTCGGGCAACCCGGTACAATATGATGATCTGCAGCTTTTCGTAGAAGAACAGAGCGAGCTGAAAAAATTATTCCGCGAATCTATCCTTACCAAAACAGAATTAGATGTTTCAGATAATGATATCGCCGGTACTGTAGAAAAGATAGCGGATTGGATAACGCAAACCGGCGGTCTGTATGCTAGGTAACTTTACTTTGAATTTTTAATTAATCTCTCACTTCCCTTTTTTACTGCACCTACACCAACTAAAATTATTACTGACGCAACAATTATAATCATGGAAAATTTTTCATCTAAAATCAACCAGCCAAGAAAAAGTGCGATTATAGGATTCACGTATGCATAAGTTGAAACTAAGGAAACCGGCAAGTGAGCTATTGCATAAATATACGAGCCATAACCAATCAGTGAACCAATTATAACCAAATAGATAAACGCACCAAAACTTTCATCGGTAAAGTGAAAATTAGATCCCTCGCCTAACAGTAATCCTATTATAGTCATAACCAAACCGGCAATTGTCATTTGAATTGATGCACTCATTAATGGATGTAAATTTATTTTTTTGTATTTAGAATAAATTGTCCCGGCTGACCATCCAAAGACTGCTATCATCAACCCTATCACACCGCCTAAATAGGATGGATCAAAAAGTTTATCTACATCACTCCCGAATATCAATCCAATCCCTACAAATCCAAGCAGCAAACCAATTATTATTAGTGTATTAAATTTAAATTCTTTTTGACTTATTGATTCTAGTCCAACAATCCAGAACGGGACAGTTGTTATTAATAGCGCTGTTAATCCGCTCGGTACCCACTGTTCGGCAAACACGACTAAACCATTCCCCACACCTATCAGCGCTAACCCGATTATAGTTAAAGGAATAATATCTTCTTTTTTGGGTAAAGTATATTTTTTCAATCTTAAAATTGAAAATAGAATTGGTCCGGCAATTAACCATCTAAATCCGGCGAATAGTAACGGTGGTAAGTCCTCCACACCAATCCTAATTGCTAAATAAGTTGTTCCCCAGATAACGCAGATTGCAATCCAGGCAAGGTATGCTTTTATATTTTCTTTCTTATTCATAATCTTAATTTTATTGTGGATTCAAAAATAAGAAATAGATCACAATTGCTTCAGGCAAAATTTTTGTACTTTTGAGTTGATTCAAAACATCAATTGGTAAGTAATGATTGAAAATATCCGTGAATGGATAAAATCTTTTCAGTGGCTGCATAACGATATGAAATTTATCATCATCATTATCCTTTCAGTATTAGCATATATTTTATTAAATAGGGTTGTTTTGAGATTGATCCGTAAATTTATCAAGACGACAAAAAATCAAATCGATGATATTTTTTTCACATCAAAAGTTCTACGAAGAATCTCATATTTGGCTCCTTTAGCTGTCGTTGCAAACTACACTTATCTGCTTCCCGATATAAAAATATTTTTAGATAGATTTATTACATCACTAGCTATTCTAACTTTCGTATTAACAACGAGTGCAATACTTTCGGCGGTAAGCGATTATTACCAGAGAACCGAAAAATTCAAAGAGCGCCCCATCAAAGGTTACATCGAAGTATTAATTATTATTGTTTATGTATTTGGTTTTATATTAATACTCGGAACGTTAGTCGGAGAATCCCCGTGGGCAATACTAACCGGTTTAGGTGCACTAACTGCAATTTTACTACTTGTTTTCCGAGATACTATTCTTTCATTCGCAGCAAGCATCCAGATTTCATCATATGATCTTGTAAAGATCGGCGATTGGGTCGAAGTTCCTAAATATGGTGCTGATGGCAATGTTATCGATATTTCATTGAATGTAATTAAAATCCAGAATTGGGATAAAACTATAACCGTGATTCCTACATACAAACTTATTGAAGATTCATTCAAGAATTGGAGAGGAATGACTTTATCGGGCGGCAGAAGAATTAAACGTTCGGTTTTTATTGATCAAAGTTCGATAAAATTTTGTACCGATGAGATGTTGAATAAGTATGAAAAATTTTCTTTGATAAGTAACTACTTAAAACAAAAACGGGAAGAAATTAATAGCTATAATCAACAAAAAAATTATGACGATAGAATTTTAGTGAACGGAAGAAGGTTAACAAACATCGGAACCTTTAGAGCATATTTAACCGAATACTTAAAACAGAGAGAGGATATCAAGAAAGATTTGACATTTATGGTACGGCAACTGCCACCGGGTTCGGAAGGATTGCCCATTGAAGTTTATGTCTTCTCAGATACAACTGAATGGACAATCTATGAAAACATCCAATCGGATCTCTTCGATCATATACTTGCAGTTATTCCGCAATTTGATTTAAGAATTTTCCAAAATCCGACCGGCAGCGATTTTAGAAAAATAACTCTGGATTAAATAAAAGATGAAAACTACAGTTTCAAATGCAATTGCCCACGCATTAATTAATCTTGGCGTTGATATTGTTACTTGTGTACCGGGTTACGGCGGAACAGATACTTTTCTTGCTTATAATGAATTAAGTATGAGAAATTTAAAATTCTCTTATCATGAAGAAGCTGCTTTTACCATTTCACATAGTGCTAGTATCTGCGGAAAAAGATCTGTCTCGATGATGAAAGCTCACGGATTTATGAAAGCGATGAACAGCATTACAGACGCAGTCTATTCTGAAATCAGTGCCGGCTTTGTAACAATAATTTTTGAAGATAAAAGCGGAAAACATTCCGATTCTATTCTCGAAATAATTCCAATCTTAAATTCTATCCCGATACAATATATTCAGGCAGACACAAAAAATATTTACAACAATATTATTGAAGCATACTCCGAATCAGAGAAAAAGAAATTACCGGTCGTAGTCTTGGTAGACGCATTAAATATCAATACGGAGATAGAGTTTCAACCAAAGAATAATTTAAAAAAGTCGTTTTCTTACAGCCGGGATATATACAAACACGTAGTCCATCCGATGCTCTCTGAATACCAATATAAAGTTTACATTGCAAATAAACTCGGCGGAGAATCTAATTCTATCATAAAACCAGAACTTCCTATTGCACCGCTTCAATTTCCGGATAGAGCTAAAAATATTGCACTTAAGTACGAAACTTTTTTTAAAGTATTTCAAAATTTCAGGGGTGATTTAGTTACCGGCGACACAAGCGGATTAGGAGTTTTTGCATTTCCTCCTTATAACTGTGTTGATATTGTTACATACATGGGTGGTAGTATTCCGCTTTCAGTAGGAGCATTTTCAGCCGGATTCAAAAATGTTTGGGCATTAACCGGTGATTTCGGTTTTATTTCTGCCGGCACAATCGGTCTAATTGAAATTTTACAGAGAGAATTACCAATCAAAGTCGTCATTTTCTACAACAAGCAAGCTGCTTCAACCGGAGGCCCTCAAATAAACAAAAAAGTTTTTAGACAAATACTTGCCGGTTTTGAAAAAAATATTATGCATATATCAAATCCTTTAGATCCATTTGAAGTTGATTCCGTTTTGAAGGAAGCATCATCACAAAATGAATTTAAAATAATTATTGCCGATTACCCGGAATAAATAAGCGGCGGAGTTTGAAGTTTCAAAGCTAAATGAGTGATTCTTGATAACAGTTAAAAACATTTTCGAAAATTTCCAAGCTGAGATAAAAGAAGAATATTTTGAAGATCTTATCTCAACCGGAAATTTCAAATTAGAGAGGATCGTTTCTCAAGGTCATTCATCACCGGAAAATTTCTGGTACGATCAAGATAAAAATGAGTTTGTGCTGCTTGTTTCTGGAAGCGCCGAATTAGAATTTGAAAACGAATCCTCTATACAATTAAAACCGGGTGATTATTTGATAATTCCTCCGCATAAAAGACACCGGGTTAGTAAAACAGATTCAAGTCAAAAAACTGTTTGGATAGCTCTCCACTTCTGATTACATGTTCCTCAGAAAAATTATCAGAGAAAATAGTACGCTAATTTTTCTGTTTTACCCTCCACAAATTTTAATTAATTTAATTCAAGAGAATTGATTAATCTATTTTACAAGAACATGATGAAAAGATTGAACTACATATTATTTGCTATGATATTACTCACTGCTGTTAACTATTCTCAAATTAACAAAGTTGATCCAGGTGCATCCATTGGTATTGGTGAAATAAAAAGTAACTCTCCGTCAGTAACAGCTTTGGGCGGTACAATATTTTTGGATCTTACCATGTGGTTTTCTGATGATGTTTGGATCCGTACCGGATTCACATATATGCGTAAACTTGAATACTTTCTACCCGAAAACCGCGAAGGGAGAGTTTATCCTTTCATGAAGTTATTTTCGCTTGAAGGAGTCATTCAGCAGAAACTAAGCGGAATAATTTTTTTAGAAGAATGTGCCGGTTTAATTTATCTAAACGACAGAACATTCGGTGTTAACGAGTGGATGCCGGGTACGCAATTTAGTGCTTTATGCGGATTGGATTTTACAGATGACTTGAGAAAAGGTTCTCAGGTTGGATTAGGATTCAAATACGGAATAACCTTCACAAAAACTAATGCTGATTACTACTTACTGTCTGTTCAGTATAAATTATTTCTTTAAAAAATTATAGTTTGTATAAATCCCTCATCATCTCTTCAAACTGCTCAAAGTATAATGATTGTTCACCATCGCTTAATGCTTTTTCGGGATTTGGATGCATTTCTACCATAATACCATGAGCACCAACAACCTTAGCTGCTTTTGCTAACGGAATAACTTTATTCCTTTGCCCGATTGCATGCGACGGATCAACGATAATAGGTAAATGAGTAAGTTCTTTGAGAATTGGTACGGCGCCAATATCTAATGTATTGCGCGAAGCAGTCTCAAATGTTCTTATTCCGCGTTCACAAAGTATTACTTGTCTATTCCCTTGTGATAAGATATACTCGGCCGCATTGAGCAATTCTTCAATCGATGCCATCAATCCGCGTTTTAATAGAACCGGTCTGTGAGTTTTACCAACTTCTTTAAGTAGAGCAAAGTTCATCATATTCCGTGCGCCAACCTGAAGTATATCTGCTGTTTTAGCTACCATTGCAACATGTTCGGTATCGAGCACTTCAGTAACGACCGGCACTTGATAAACTCTTCCGGCTTCAGTTAAACTGTCGAGTGCTTCCATCCCATATCCTTGGAAGCTGTACGGTGATGTACGGGGTTTAAAACATCCACCTCTTAAAATATGTCCGCCATTCTCTTTTAATTCAGAGGCACATTCCATTATCATCTCACGCGATTCCACAGAGCAAGGACCGGCAATTACAACAAAATTGTTTCCTCCAATTAATACATCACGAACCTTTATCACTGTATCTTCAGGTTTATATTCTCTGCTCGCTAATTTATAGCTCTTCTGTTTTTTTACCGTTGGTGCTTTTTGTTCAGTTGTACCTTGCTCTGATTTTTTTTCTTTCCTGGTCCCTTCAAGCAATTTGTGAAGTTCTAATTTCGTTTTCACCAATTCTTGTGAGGGGTAACTTCCAAGTACTTTCATGAATCTTGTAAACTGCCCAAGCTCATCAATAACTTTTTGAACAAGCTCATCATGGATACTGCCTTCAAAATCTAGATAGAACATTTCTTCCCACGGATTACCCATTATTGGGCGCGATTCAAGCTTGGTTAAGTTTACATTAAACTTTCTGAAAACATTCAACGCATCTACAAGCGAACCGGGTGTATGTGAGGTAGCCATAATGATTGACGTTTTGCAAGGTATTCTTGGATCAACACTTTGAGATTTACGCGATGCAATTAAAAATCTTGTAAAGTTATCGGGTTGATTTGCAATATTCTTCTTTACGATCTTAACACCAAAAAGTTTAGCCGCTTCTTCACTTGCAATAGCAGCAAAATATTGATTCCCTTCCTCTTTAATTTTTTGAACCGACATTGCTGTATCGGCAAAGTATTCTACGGAAGAATTCGGAATGGTTTCTAGAAATTTAGAACATTGTGCTGCTGCCTGGTAATGTGCATAAACTTTTTTAATCTTATCTAAAGGAATTTCTTTTAACGTAACAAGACAATGTTTAACCTGGAATTTTTCTTCACCGATAATCGATAGTGTTGTGTGAAGCAATAAATCGTAAACTTCGTTAATGCCGCCTGATGTTGTGTTTTCGATCGGAAGGACAGCAAAATCCGCCTCACCTTTTTCGACTGATTCAACCACTTCATCAAATCTTTTTTTATAGACAAAATTCAGGACAAGTCCGGAGTGAACAAAATATTTCTGGGCCGCGAGGTAACTATACGCACCTTCAATACCCTGGATTGCAACTTTAACATATTTATTTTTTTTGTCCCTCTGGTTTAGAGAGTACTGAACATGGCTTTGTTGTAACCGAACCGAATCTTCAATTATTTCATAGAATACTTTAGAAAGAAAGTTTGCATCCAGACCTTCCTTCTTGCCAATTTTTATCAAAGAATTTAATAATTCCTCTTCCCTTCTTTGATCGCGAATGGGATTCTTACCCTTTTCTTTAGCTATAATTACATCTTTGCTCAACTTTCGTCTATTTGCAAGTAGTTTAATAATATCAGAATCGATATTATTGATTCTTTCTCTAAGTTTACTCAAATCTTGATTTTTCATCTTTCCCATTAATGATATTAATTTCTTGAATTTGAGGGGTGAAAGTAATCAAAAATGAGACAGAAATAAAGAATACCCACAATTTTTATATTCTTATAGAGACCAAATTGATTGGCATATAAATTTATTGTAAGTTAGAAACGGATATACATCTCCAATATTCTATTAATTTTCTGTGTTCGCTCTTTAACATTCGAGGTAATAAATGGCTAATCAATCAAGAAGAGATTTTTTAAAAACCAGTGCTCTTCTCGGTGCCGGTATTACCGGATTAACATCTAAACCGGTTAAAGCTGCACCTAAAAATATTCTTGATGAAAATAGGATGGGTGTACTGGTTGATACGACAGTATGCATTGGCTGTAGAAAATGTGAATGGGCTTGTAAGACTGCTCATAATCTTCCAACACAGCCCCTAGAATCTTACGACGATCGATCTGTATTTATTAATATGAGACGACCCGATGATAAAAGTTTAACAGTAGTTAATGAATACCCGGCACAAGAATCTAATTCTTTTCCGGTGAACGTAAAAGTGCAATGTATGCACTGCGATAAACCGGCATGTGTTTCTGCTTGTATTGTAGGTGCATTCTCCAAAGAAGAAAATGGATCGGTTATATGGGATGGTGACAAATGTATTGGATGCCGTTATTGTATGGTTGCTTGCCCATTCCAGGTACCGGCTTTCGAATTTGAAAAAGCACTCCAGCCGGAAATTCGTAAATGTGATTTTTGTTTTGAGAGAACTAAAATCGGCAAATTACCGGCTTGCGTTGAAATCTGTCCGATGGAAGTTTTAACATACGGCAGAAGAGAAGATTTGGTTGAACTTGCCCACCACAAAATAAGTCTCTATCCTGAAAAATATTATAACCACGTTTTTGGTGAGTATGAAGTTGGCGGTACAAGTTGGTTGTATTTAGCAAGCAGAGATTTTTCAGAATTACAATTTCCAAAACTAGGTAATAGCCCGGCACCGGGTGTTAGTGAAGCAATACAGCATGGTATCTTCGCCTACTTTATTCCACCAATTGCGCTCTATGCTCTGCTCGGTGGTGTTATGTGGTTAAATAAAAATCGTAAAAGTGGCGAGGAGGAACAACTATGAGTGAAAATATGAAACCCGTTCCTCTACCAAGAAAATATTTTACTCCAACTGTAATAATTTTATGCTTGATTGCTCTCGTTGGAATTATATTCATCTCAGCAAGACTATTATTTGGTATTGGTGCTGTTACAAATCTCTCCAATCAATATCCTTGGGGTATTTGGATAGGGATAGATGTTGCAGCCGGTGTTGCACTTGCTGCCGGCGGATTTACTACTGCGGCACTCGGCCACATCATGCACAAAGAAGAATATCACTTAATTACTAGACCGGCTTTATTAACAGCAACATTGGGTTATACATTCGTTGCAAGCAGTGTTGCTCTTGATCTTGGACGTTATTACTACATCTGGCATCCGCTAATCATGTGGAATGGCAATTCTGTTCTGTTTGAAGTTGGTATGTGTGTTATGATCTATCTAATGGTTCTATACATTGAATTCCTACCAATAATTACGGAAAGATTTATCGGTAGAGTTAATCTTCCCGGATTCTTAGGAAAGTTTAATAATCAAATAGACAAACTTTTGAGAGTGTTAGACAAAGGATTAAACAAAACAATGTTTGTTTTTATAATTGCCGGTGTAGTGCTCTCATGTCTTCATCAATCGTCTTTAGGAACATTGATGGTTATTGCCGGGCAAAAGATGCACCCCTTATGGCAGACACCAATATTGCCGTTATTGTTTTTATTATCTGCTGTTTCAGTTGGTTTCCCGATGGTAATTTTTGAATCGGTAATAACATCAAAATCTTTCGGGTTGAAACCTGAAACGAATATTTTATCCGGCTTAGGAAGAATGGTTGCACCATTGTTGTTTATCTATCTTTCATTCAAAATTGGGGATATGGTTATAAGGAAAACATTTGTATACCTAACCGAGTTTAATACTGCAAGCGTTATGTTTGTTATAGAAATTGTTCTTGGTATTGTGCTGCCCTTAAGATTATTTATGTCCCCATCAATAAGAAGGTCCCCTTTAGGATTATCAATTGCAGCGTTCCTTGTGATCTTTGGTGTCTTTCTGAACAGAATGAATAATTTTATTGTTGCATACACTCCGCCGTACCAGTTCACAAGTTACTTCCCTTCAATCGGGGAGATATCGGTTACAGCCGGATTTATTGCATTGGAAGTTTTATTGTTCAGGGCTTTTGTTATGATTTTCCCGATTGTCAGTATACCGCAGCCGGGTACATCTAAAACAAAATTTTCGGTAAGAGGTGTATGATGAAAATAAAAATTTTATACTGGTTTCTAATACCTCTTAGCATATTCGGTCAAACAAAGATCGATAAAAATCATTCATCACAAAACATTAAATGTTCAACATGTCATTCATGTGAAATTCCAACTAAAGAAAATCCTTGTATAAAACCGTGCCCACGCGAGAGTATGATTCGTATCGATCAAAAAGCAGAAGATGCACCGCGAATATTAACGATTGATCGAATCAAAGAAACGGATATTTACGCACCGGTTAAATTTTCGCATTTGGCTCATGCAGAAATGTCGGATTTAGCCGGCGGATGCAGAACTTGCCATCATTATAATCCGCCCGGTAATGTTATCGGTTGTTCCGAATGCCATGCAACACAGCGCCAAAGAACTGATATTAATAAACCAGATTTAAAAGGTGCATACCATCAGCAATGTATGAACTGCCATCGCGCATGGAGTGGCAACACCGACTGTATTTCATGCCATGAAATTAAAGGTAAAGAAAAAGTTATAGCGTCTGTAACATCAGACGGCAAAAAAAGAATTCATCCTGAAATAAAAACTCCTGACAAAATAAAATTTGATACGAATATCAAACATGGCAAACAAGTAACTTTTTATCATGCAGAACACAATGAACTATTTGGATTAGAATGTTCGGATTGTCATTCAAACGAAAGCTGCGTAAAATGCCACGCAGTTGAAAAAGTTAAATCACCAAAAAAACTTTCCTCAAAAGAGAAACACAAGAAATGCTCAAGCTGCCATAATACAGAATCGAATTGTTCTTCATGCCATAGTAATTTTGAAAAAGGAGGATTCAATCATGCAGTTGTTACTGGCTTCGATCTTACGAAGTACCACGGCAAGTTAAATTGCAGTAGATGTCATACTACAAAATCCCAATTCAAAGGATTGAAGAACGAATGCAAAAATTGTCACGGTGAATGGACATGGGAAAATTTCAATCATAAAATTACCGGCTTAGTACTCGATGATACTCACGGCGAATTTGAGTGCGAAAACTGTCATAAAGAAGCAACCTACACTAAACCTGAATGCAGTGATTGCCACGAAGACAAATCTTATCCTAAAGATTTACCAGGTAAAAAGGTAAAGTAGTGATGAAAGGATTCAACGAAATAGGATTTTATAAACGGATTAGTCTGAAACTTATTATCGCTGTAAGCATTACGGCGATAGTGATCATCAGCGTTTATTCCTATTTCAATATAACTGCACAGAGCGATGCAATGCTTGCAGAAGTTGAAAGACACGCAAATCAACTTAGCGAAACTGTTAAAAACAGTACAAGGTACAGTATGCTTCTTAACCAGAGAGAGCATATTCAAGAAATAATTAACACGATAGGTAAAGATCCGGCAATTTATGATGTTAGAGTTTTGAACAAAGAAGGCGAGATAATCTACTCAACAAAAGAAGATGAAATTGGTAAGATGCTTGATAAGAAAGCGGAGAGTTGTTATGCGTGTCATGCCGAAAATGAACCTTTAGAAAAATTACCTATTAAAGATAGAAGCCGTATATACAAATTAGATCCCGGTTCGGATAGAATAATGGGAATTATCAACCCGATCTATAATGAAAGATCTTGTTGGGAATCTGATTGCCATGCACACGATCGCAACGCAACGGTTTTAGGTGTACTTGATGTAAGCATATCGTTGGCAGAAGTTGATAATCAGATGTCGATAAACCAGGTTCGTGTTTTGCTGCTATCAGTTGTATCGATCACGGCACTTGGATTTATCATTGGATTCTTTGTTAAAAGATGGATCGATAAACCGGTAAGGGAACTTGTTAAAGCTACCAATGAAGTTTCCATTGGCAATTTAAATTATGCAATCAATGATCTTAGCAACGATGAGATGGGTTATCTCGGTGAATCCTTTAACAAAATGATTAAACGCCTTGATGAAGTACGCGCTCAATTAGTCCAATCGGATAAAATGGCATCGCTTGGAAGACTTGCCGCCGGTGTTGCACATGAAATTAATAATCCTCTTACCGGTGTTCTTACATACAGCAGTTATTTGTTAAAGAGAACAAAAGAAAATCCGCAGATGCAAGAGGACTTGAACGTTATTGTCCGCGAAACTATGAGAAGCAGAGAAATTGTAAAAGGTCTGCTTGATTTTGCAAGGCAGTCTGCACCAAAGAAAAGTTTGATTGACGTTAATGAAATATTACAGCGCGCTATTGCTGTCATCAATAATCAATTAAAATATTCAAAGATAAATCTTGAAAAAAATCTTGATGAAAAACTTCCAAGGATAACAGCAGATGCAAATCAAATTCAACAAGTATTCCTTAATTTATTTTTAAATGCGATAGATGCTATTGGACCGGAAGGTGGTCTGTTGAAATTAAAAACTTCCCATCTTAATCTGTCTCCCAAAGGAAATGTGCATATTAAAAATTGTGTCTGTTCTAAAAACCATAATCTTATAGATAACGAATATAAAATCGGCGGTAATGATTCGATCCGGATAAAAATAAAATCGGAAAACAATATTGGTTTTGTTCATCTGGACCCGGTTTACGGAAGCAGCGGACACTTTTTCGGAATTTCATTCGATAACGACAAAGAAGTAAGTCTAAACTGCCCGGTCTGCGATATTTCACTAATCGATAAAAATGAAACATGTCCCTTGTGCGGAGGACCGGCTTACAAAATTACGATTCCAAACCAGGGATACATTGAAGGATGCGCTTCTTTTAAGGACAATTGGCAAAGATGGGAATTTGTTGACCGTGATGGCGAAAGAAAATTCGTAGAGATACAAGTTTCCGATTCCGGCTGTGGAATACCCCAAGAAAATATCGGGAAAATATTTGAACCATTCTTTACAACTAAAGGGCAAAAAGGTACCGGCCTCGGTCTATCAATCGTTTGGGGAATAATAGATAATCATAACGGTACTATAAAGGTTACAAGTGAAGTTGGAAAAGGAACAATATTTTCAATAAAACTTCCGCAGTAAAAAATGAATAATGATTTCGACATACTGATAATAGATGATGAGCAAGTTGTGATTGATTCGATCATTAAGATCGGGCAGATAAATAATTACAAAATGGATTCTGCTTTAGATGCGCAAATAGCATTGAAAAAAATTGATATCAATAGATATTCTTTAATAATCTGCGATATTATGA
The DNA here is from genome assembly GCA_020723165.1 of Melioribacter roseus. Lineage (GTDB taxonomy): Bacteria > Bacteroidota > Ignavibacteria > Ignavibacteriales > Melioribacteraceae > DYJK01. The sequence goes on from DYJK01000003.1 coordinate 70,146, forward strand.
TGCCGGGCATTAGCGGATTTCAATTCATAACTGAAATGCAGAACCGTAATAACAAAACTCCGATCGTTATAACGACCGGTTATTCAACATTAGACAACGCGGTAAAGTCCTTATATCAAGGTGCTATTGATTATATACCCAAACCATTTACAATTGATGAAATGATCAGTGTAATGAAACGGGGAATAAATTATTATAAACTTATTTCCAAAATTGAAAGCGATCCGAATTCTGTAGCTTTTGTTCCATGTCCGCCAAAATATTTTCGTTTAGGATATTCATGCTGGGTTAACAGTGGTTTTGATGGATCGTATTTATTAGGTGCAACGGATATCTACATTAAAACAATTGAGGATCTGAAAGAAATCGAATTGATGGATATAGGAGAAACTGTTCACCAAGCTTCAGTAATTGCACGATTCAAATCTTCTGATAATACCACCCATCAATTATTTTCTGCATTAAGCGGAAGGATAATTGACCGGAACGAAAAATTACTCAAGAATATTTCTCTGCTGGAAAAAGATCCTTACTTCAACGGCTGGATGTATCGGCTTATTCCAAGCGAACTCGATTATGAAATGAGAATATTAACGTCGTGCAGTTCGGATAGAACTTAGTTTGAAATTTTAATTTAAGGAGAAATAAAAATGGCTCTTTTTATCTTAGCAGTAATAATTTTTATTGTAGCTGATGTAATCATCCGGTTTACAATTAAAAAAATTAATGAAAATAAAATCCGCAAAGAGCGCAAATTAGTTTTAGAAGAATCTGTTAAAATCGATTTCAGCCAGGAAGCAGTATCATTAAAACGTGCGGAAGTGCAGAATCCGAAAGCAAAAATTCTTTGTGTGGATGATGAAGATATTATTTTAGACAGCTTTAGAAAAATTCTTGTTCTCGAAGGCTACTCGGTTGATACGGTTAATTCGGGTCCCGAAGCGATGAATCTTATAAAAACCTACCATTACGATTTTGTATTCACCGATCTAAAAATGCCGGTTATGGATGGTGTTGAAGTAACAAAACTTGTGAAAAATCTCCGTCCTGATATTGATGTAATTATAATAACCGGTTATGCCACGGTAGAAACAGCAGTAGATTGTATGAAACTTGGTGCGATGGATTATGTACAAAAACCATTCACAGAAGATGAGCTGCTTGAGTTCACAAAAAAATCTCTTATAAAACGTCAAGATAAAATTCAAAAACAATTAAAACCGAGAGTTCATATTGCACATATTTCTGAAAAAGAAAAATTGAGTTCCGGTGAATTTGCAATACCGGGCGGAGTATTTATTTCTGAAGGACATTGCTGGACTGCCGTATCCCAGGACGGAACCGTCAGAATTGGTATCGATGATTTCGCTAATAAAATAATTGGTAAAATTGACAACGTTAACTTCCCTAATCTTGGTATGGCTGTTTCAAAAGGTCAGCCGTTGTTCACGATTAAACAAGGTACAAAATCTGTCCAGTTCAATTCCCCTATTAGTGGACAAGTGAAAGCAATAAATCATGAATTAATTGATGAGATAGAATTACTCGAGTACTCCACCTATGATAAAAATTGGATTTGTGTTATTGATGCAGATAAACTTGAAACAGAATTGCAGCAATTGAAAATCGGTAAGTCTGCTGTAACATTTTACCAGGAAGAGATCGATCGTTTCGTTAACTTGATGAATGATGTAATGAAAAATGAAAAAACGGGTTCTTATGATTTGTATGCCGGGCAATTGGAAAATCTAACCGAGAAGGATTGGTACTTAGTAACCGGTGAATTTTTCAAGAAATAATTTTCAAAAAAAGGAAATTTTATTGACCTTTCTATTCGGTTAATAATAGTTAACAAAGACATAAAATTTTAATTACGTTGACAAAAAAGTTATAACTAAATATTTTGTGACCGGATAATTTAGTCCATTATCTGATTTCGCTAATTATTTCAGTCTTGCAATGGAAACATTTTTCGGATTGTACTTAACCTTATGATTATACTATGAGAAAAATAAATTTCCTGATAGCATTTTTGCTAATAAGTATTCCTTGTTATTCACAAAGTGAAGAAAACCAATTATGTTTCGATTGTCATAGTGATAATACGTTAACAACTGAACGAAATGGAAAAACAATTCCCCTATTTGTAAATGAAAAAACGTTCAACAATTCAATTCACAGCAAAATTAAATGTTTAGATTGTCACGATGATATTAATCCCGATGAGATTCCGCATCCCGAAAATCTAAAAAAAGTTAATTGTTCAAAATGCCACGAGACAGCAGTAACACACTACGAACGTAGTTTACACGGCGAAGCATATAGAAAAGGAAAATATCTCGCACCATCTTGTGAAACATGCCATGGTAAGCACGACATTTTATCTTCCAAGAATTCCAAATCAAGAACTTATGTAATGAACATTCCGGCACTCTGCGGCAAATGCCATAAAGAAGGTACGCAAGTTTCAAAATTATCTACTGTTTATGAAAGGCAAGCACTCGATGACTATTCTGAATCAATTCATGGTGAAGGATTATTCAAAAGAGGTTTAATAGTTACGGCTGTCTGTACGAGCTGCCATACATCACACGATATACTTCCCCATGAAAATCCCCTTTCTTCCATTAATAAAAAGAATATAGCAACTACTTGCACTCAATGCCATAGACAGATTGAACAAGTTCATACAAAGGTTATTAGCGGCAGACTTTGGGAGAAGGAACCACATAAAATTCCTATTTGTATTGATTGTCATCAACCGCATAAAATTAGAAGAGTCTTTTACGCCGAAAGTTTCCCGGATGAAATGTGCATGAAATGTCATGGACAAAAAGATTTAACAAAGGTGGTTAACGGAAAGACACTACCACTGTATGTAGATTATGATCAGTTCAAAAAATCCGTTCACACTGACAATTCTTGTTTTAAATGTCATACGAACGTTTCATTTTCAAATAACCCGGTTTGTTTAAATAGTGGAAAAGTAGATTGTTCAATTTGCCATCAAACACAAAACGAAGATTACCAAATTAGTATTCATGGTGTAGAACATGCTAAAGGAAATGTTAACGCACCTTATTGCACAAGCTGTCATGATACACACAATATGCAGTCAAAAAATTCTATTCCATCACCTACTTTTTCAAGAAATGTTCCCGAACTATGTGCAAAATGCCATCGTACCGGGAAAAATATAGCAGTATCAATTGATGAAAGTAATAAAGGAATTATAACTGAATACACTGAAAGTATTCATGGGAAAGGTTTATTACAAAGCGGACTTTTAGTAACAGCAACTTGCGTTGATTGTCATTCAAGCCATCGCGAATTACCAAAGAGCGATCAAAGATCTACTGTATATAAAGCTAACATTGCTACTACGTGCGCACAATGTCATCTGGGAGTATATGAAGAATTTAAAAAAAGTATCCATAGTCCTGAAGTTTCCAATACAGATAAAAAGCTGCCGGTTTGTAATGACTGTCATTTCTCACACGAAATTAACAGAACTGATCAAAGCGATTTCAGGCAGCAAATACTAAATCAGTGCGGTAAATGCCATGAAGAAGTAACAAAAACTTACTTTGAAACTTTTCATGGTAAGGTTTCTAAACTTGGAGAGCAAGGAGCTGCAAAATGTTCCGATTGCCATGGTTCACACATGATTTTACCCACTACGAATATAGAATCAAAACTGAGCAGAGCTAATATTGTAGAAACTTGTAAAAGCTGTCACCCAAACTCGAACAGAAAATTTGTAGGGTATCTGACTCACGCAACACATCACAACAGAGAGAAATACCCTTACCTTTTCTATACCTTCTGGTTTATGACAATACTATTAGCATCCACATTCTTATTCTTCGGGACACACACGTTACTGTGGCTACCCAGAGCGTTAAGAGAAAAACGATTAAAGAAAAAAGTAAATCAAGAAAATAAGGCTGAACCTAATGGAGAACAATCCACTGAATAAACCTAACAAATTGTATTACGAAAGATTTGATGCATATTCTCGCTTTCTTCATTTATTGGTAATCATCAGTTTTTTATCGTTGGCAATAACTGGAATGATCATAAAATTTTCAGATTCATCTGTATTTAAAACATTATCTGATTTGATGGGCGGATATGAAGTTACCGGTTCTATCCATCGATTTGCTGCAATAATTACCTTTCTATATTTCTTTCTTCACATATCATATTTGATTAATAAGCGTAAAAAAAGGAAAACTTCTTTTAAAGAAATGTTAAAAGGTGAAAGTTCGCTTATCCCTAATAAAAGAGATTGGGAAGAATTTAAAGCAACATTAAAATGGTTCCTGGGTAAGGGGCCACGACCCGTATATGGGAGATGGACATATTGGGAAAAGTTCGATTATTTTGCCGTATTCTGGGGTGTTGCTATTATCGGTGCAAGCGGATTAATTCTCTGGTTTCCTGAATTCTTTACCAATCTCGGCATCCCCGGTGAAATAATAAATATTGCTACAATTATTCATAGTGATGAAGCATTATTAGCAGTAGGATTTATTTTTACAATTCATTTTTTCAACACTCATTTTCGCCCGGATAAATTCCCAATGGATACAGTTATCTTCACCGGTAAAGTTGAACTTGAAGAATTAAAAGAAGATAGAGCACGTGAATATGAATTGCTTCAGACCGATGATAAATATAAAGAGCGAGTGACCGACATAGCACCATCTCCAGCATTAGAAAGAGCTGCCAGAATATTTGGTTTCACCGCTTTAACAATCGGATTACTAATAATTATATTAATTATATATTCAATGATCTTTGTTTATCAATAATTTCTCCCTAAATGGATTAATATGAAAAAATCAATTGTGAATATTATCTTTTTTCTAATAGCTCTTTTTATATATTCTGAAAAAACTCATGCACAAGATTTTAATTGTCTTGACTGTCATGATAATGTTATTGAGAAATCTGTACATAATTCTATTATTGAATGCCAGGATTGTCATACTGACATTAAAGATGAAGAACACATAGAAAAGAAGCCACAAAAAGTTAATTGTGGTACCTGTCATGAAGAATATACCGGGCTTGTTAATGCAGATATACATCACCGGTTAAAAATAAAAAATCCGCCTTCTTGTTTTACGTGTCATGGCAACCATGAAATTAAAGAACCACCCAAAGACAACAAACAAAAAGTAAAAGAAATTTGCTCTAAGTGTCACACATCGGCAATACTTGCAAATCCTTACCATACCAAAGCAACCGGCAACCAGCAATGCTATGCTTGTCATAAGGATGTTGACACACGGATTACATTACCCTCATCGGTACATAAAAACCTTCAATGTGCCGATTGCCATAATTATATATCCAACAATCTTACAAATCATCCTAAGAATATTGGTGTAACACAAAAAGCAGATTGTTATTTATGCCATGGCGAAATTGCAAAAGAACACCGTGAAAGTATTCACGGAATTTCTTTGAGCGAAGGAATTGATGAAGCTGCTAAGTGTTGGAATTGCCACGGTTCGCACGAAATCAAACATGTAAAAAGTGAATCAAGTAAAGTTCATCCTAAAAATTTAGCTACCACATGCGGTAACTGTCATGATGATCCTGAATTCGCAAAGAAATTTGATATTGCAGTTTTTAGACCCGGGAAAATGTACACAACTTCTGTTCACGGTATACTTATCAAAGAAGGAAGAACTGATGGTCCTACTTGTAAAACATGTCATGGTGACCATGATATTAAAAATAAGGTACAACCCGGTTCAAAAATTTCAACTTTTAATACTCCCCAAACTTGCGGCCAATGCCACAAAGAAATCGTAGAAGAATTTGAGCAATCAATACATTGGATACGGGCAAAACAAGGATTCCGTGAAGCACCGGTTTGCGATGACTGCCATAGCGAACATAACATTCATTCAATTAATACAGCGGATAAACGCGAAGAAGTAAAAATTCTCCAGGAAAAAACTTGCATTACCTGTCACGAAAATCCACGAATAGCAGAGCGCTTCGGTAAAAACGGGGTTCAGGCGAAACAATATCAAGACAGTTATCATGGGATGGCAGTAATGCGAGGTGATAAAGATGCTGCTATGTGTGTTGACTGCCACGGTGTTCATAAAATTTTACCCAAAGAGCATCCGTCTTCTTCTGTGAATTCCAATAATGTAACCGAGACTTGTAAAAAATGCCATACCGAAGCAACCCCGGTCTTCTCACAAAGTTATTCGCACGTTACTTTAAATAAAGAAGCTGCTAAGGTTGAAGATATTGTTTCAACTATATACTTATGGTTAATCGTCTCGGTTATAGGTGGTATGATACTACATAATTTATTGATTTTATTCTACGAGATAAGAAAAAAGAAAAAACATGAAGCAGCTGAAATCACCATTCCAAGATTTACTAAGAACGAAGTTATCCAACATTTGTTGCTTCTTATTTCATTCTTAACATTAGCAATTACCGG
>DYJK01000108.1 GCA_020723165.1 Melioribacter roseus
TTCTTCAGTATTCAAAATCGAGGACCTAAAAATTAAAACTTCTTAGAAGAGAACTACTCTCCTTTCTATCCGGATTAACCCGGCATATTTTTTTGCAAAAATACTTTTTAATATTAGCAGAAACAAGTGAGTTGATCGAAAGATGATACTAAGGATGTGAATATGATTGATTTCAAATCATGTTTTCATCAATGCAAAACCTTCTGGTCACTTCTTCATGCAATTAAAATACAAATCCAAAATTGTTTGTGTAAAAGTAAAGTTCAGGAAAACCCAACCTATAAACCTTCCATCTTTAATTGTTGCTTCCATTGGCTTTTGAACTTTATATGAAAATTATAAAAATTACTTATAAATACTAAGTACAAACTGAACTACTGCAGTATTATCTTTAATACCAGCAAGATGCTGAAACAAAATCCTTGCATTGAAATAGAAACCACCTTTAACAAGCTGCTTGTGTAAGTACATCAATTCTAATCGTTCATTCATTGTTTACCTTTCATTTTGTGTTTTGGGGTGTACTTCCCCCCGACAAAAAACATTTTTTGCCCATTAAACAACAAATTGTACTTTGATTAACTGAGATGGGTAAAGGCGAAAAAGAATGCTGTTAGTAAAACGATTGGTATTCTGTTTTTGCCTTTACCAGGGCAGTAAACATGATTACTGAAGCTGATTACGGAGTAAATGTTAATAGTATTAATAGCAAATTGAATAAAGAGGGCAAAAAATATTTTAATGCTTAAACTAATATTAGTGTGTGAGTGTTAAGTAAGTGACAGAGTATAAACCACGAACAGAGTAATATTAACTATAATGAAAAAGGTGTAAAAGCCTTTTGCGAGACTTGAAAGGCTTAAGTATATAAATAGTTTTACGGAGTAAAACTTTTGCTTAAGTACAAGTTGAAGCAAAGGGCTACCAATAATATGGGCTTGGACGATTTTCAAGGAAGATTTTGTACTTCGCGAGAACGGATTTGCAGTTAGAGCAAGAACACACTACGGATAATATTTATTTAGAATACATAATACTTGCCGATGATGGAGCTACCGTAAATTCGGGTGTATTAACTACCGCCATTCCTCGTAATTCAATTTTACCATTATGGCAAATCAAATTCCAATTCTCTTGTGGCAATTGAAGTTTAACAGCCTTACGATTTCCATTTAAAATTACAAGTATTTTTTTCCATTCATCGCCATTTGCATTATCTTTCAATACGTATGCAACTACATTTGGAGTTTTTAAATCAACAAATTCCAACTGTTTTTGCACCATTTCCTGTGTTGTCATTCTAAATGCAGGATGCTTTTTGCGCAACTCAAAAAGACCTTTATAATAACTAAACACATCAAAATATTGTGTTTTATTGTCCCAATTGATCTGATTAATGGAGTCAGGCGATTGAAAGGTATTATGCACCCCTTTTTTATCGCGATATAATTCTTCGCCTGCATAAATAAATGGAATGCCTTGAGAAGTAAATACAATAGTTTGTGCAAATTTATTGAACCGGATGATTTCCTCTTCGGTAGCATTTTGTGGGCGCGATGTACGTAATTTGTCAACCAAGCACATATCGTCATGACACGAAACGTAGTTGATAGACTGTGTAGGATGATTTACATAAGGTGCTTTTGAATAAATAGTTTTTGTATAACCTATTTGAGAATGTTGTACGCCACCTACTATTCCAAATTTTACACTTTCCTCCAAACTGTCTATTCCTGAAACAAAACCCGGCAATTCATCATGTATACAACTTCCTTTCACTGCATCACGAATATCATCACTGAACACAGCAATGTTATTTAATTGCTTGGCATTTTTCTTCAATGCACGTTTTTCTTCGGGTAATGGCGATGACCCGGCAGTCCAGCCTTCACCGTACATCACAATCGAAGGATCTAATTCATTAAGTGCCGCTCGAATTTGATTCATGGTTTCAATATCGTGAATTCCCATCAAATCGAAACGGAAGCCATCAACATGATACTCCTTAGCCCAGTAAAGTACTGATTCAATCATGAACTTACGAAACATGGGACGTTCCGATGCAGTTTCGTTATTACAACCAGATGCATTTGACCAGGTACTGTCTGCATTCATTCGATAAAAGTAACCGGGAGCTAGCAAATTGAAATGCGATTTTTCACCTATGTACGTGTGATTATAAACCACATCCATAATTACACGAATTCCCGCTTTATGCAACGATTGAACCATTTGTTTAAATTCTTGTATACGTGCAATAGGGTTAGAAGGATTTGTAGAATAACTTCCTTCAGGTACATTATAATTTTTTGGATCATATCCCCAGTTATATTTTTTGTCTTCGGAGCGGCTTTCGTCAACTGATGCATAATCGTACGATGGCATTAAGTGAACATGAGTAATGCCAAGTTCTTTTAAGTGATCGATTCCGGTAGCTTGGCCTGCCGAATTTTTAGTCCCCATTTCTGTAAATGCTAGAAATTTTCCTTTGTTTTTCATTCCCGAATTGGGTGAAACGGAAAAATCACGAACATGAATTTCGTAAATCATTATATCGGTAATATTTTTTAATGGCGGACGAATATCATTTTCCCACCCTTCATGATTTATTTCATTCAAACCGATAATTGCAGCACGATCGCCATTAATTCCAGTGGCTTTTACCCATATTCCTGGAGTTTCATCCAACCATGTTTCGCCAAGTCTCACTTGAAAAGTATAGAACCTTCCTTTCAAATCGCCCGAAATAGATACAGTCCAAGTTCCACCTTTTGAACGATTCATTTCTTGGGTTCGATAAGCACTGCCACCCCAACCGGTTTCATAAAGCAATAATCGAACTTCGGAAGCTGTGGGGGCCCAAACTCTAAATTTTGATTGATGCGAAGAATAAGTCAGTTCCATATCGCTGCCATCGTATACAGGATATTCGTCATACACTTTGTAAGTTGGAACATGATTACATGCAACAATAAAGGATGCAATTATAAGTAATAGTAAGGTTTTCATTTTCATATGTCTTTAATTTGATTTTTAGCTTGTTAACTAAATTTTTATGACAAAATTTATTTCGATAAACTTCTGAATAAATACCGGATTATTTGGAAGTTGTTATTACTTCAATACCTTTTTCCAAAATTCTATCTATTCCTTTTAAAGAATCTGCTACGGTAGTAAGCACCGGAACATCAGGAGAAATACCAACACCCTCCATTACTTGTTGTTGAGCATCTGCATAATATCTTGTTGATAGCCGGTAAGTCCATCCGTTTGGTAATTCTCTATATATAGGAGCGCCAACCCCGCCTCCGGTTGTATCACCAACAATTGTAACATGAGGAAAAACTTGCATTGCCATAACGAACATTTCTGCGGAACTAGCTGTGGAGCGGCTTGTAAGTATAACCACCGATTTGAGAAATTGATGAGTTCCTTTCGGCTCTATCGTTGAATTTTTCCATTGGGAAAAATCTTGTTTTCCGGGTCCTGTTTTCTCACGATACTGTGAGTACACCCGCAACTTATCAGCAAAACGGCTTGCTACAGTTTCTGCGTTATTGCTATTGCCTCCGTGATTCCACCGAAGATCAATTATTATACCTTTTTTGTCTTTCCATTTAGATAGTATTTCATCTATTACCAAATACCGATCGTCCGTTAATGATAATCCGTCTGTCCCGCCGCTAAATGTTGGAATTATTATGTAGCCGATAGAAGAATTAAGGCAAGTTCTATATTCGATTATTGAGTTTTGAGATAAGCCAAATTGTATATACTTACCTGCATTTATTAACCTTCCGCTTGGATAAGAATCTGGCGCTTTGCTTTTCCAGTTAACATCACCAAGTGGTGTATGCAAATCAACATGCATATCATTAATACCAGAAACAATCTTTGAGAACACGCTATACAGTTGTTGCTCTGAAGAAGAAGAAACAAGCGGACGATATTTTGTATAAACTGAATCCCAATTAATGTTCCGTATAATAAATTGAGCATAATAACGATTAAAGTCTTTCCAAAATATTTCAAAATTGTTTGCAGAAGTATTTTGCGGATCAGATTCTAAAAACATTTTCTCGCAGCCGTAAAAGATTAAAAGAAATGCAAATAGAAAAACAATGTTTTTAATCATCTTCATAATTTTACCGTAAATCCAATTAAGAATTGATTACTAAGTACATTAGCACGGAATAGAGATTCAAATTGTTCGAAAGAGTAATACTGAAAATGATATCGCAAATCAAAACCAAAGTGAGCGTTTACAAAAAAAATGTAGGAAATCTCCGCTTGTATTTCAAAAAGTTTGTTAAAGGTTACTAAATCACCTTTCTTGAATATCTGCCACATTATACTTTTCTCAAAATCGAGGTCACCAAACTTTTCACTTACATTGGCATTATACCGGTTATTCAGAAGCGCGTAGGAAATAAAAGGGATATTTACTTCAACTCTTAAAAAGTAATTTGATTCTTTTCTAAACACAGTTTCTGTTAGAAAATAAATACCAAGACCTGTCATTTGCTCTGCAGACATGTGGCTTTTGTCTTTCAAATAGTAATGATTTCTAAGATTAAGCATACACGAAAATCTGGCACCAAGAAAACAAGTTGTATTAAGATTTTCGAATGCCCATGCTTTAGTAGAAAATGTATATTCAAAGCTCATGTTCAAGTTTTTGATGTAATGAGAAGAGTTTTTAGTTATCGAAGATTTCAAATCAGATTGATCATAGAAAAGAGCAACTGTGTGACGGTTAGACAAACCACGATAGCGGTATGATAATGCAATTGGTATTTGTGTTCCGCTATATATAAGCGGCGACATCATTTCATCCCGAACAGAGTGTAAACTCATTCCGCTAGAGAAAGTAATAAGATGATGAGTTTGTGTGCGCACGTCAGTTGTGATTTCTTGAGAGAAAGAAGTATTTATTAAAATAACAATTATGATTAAGATGAAACTTAATATGGTCTTCATTGATAAATTTCTTTTCATTTCAATTCTAAAATACTCTTTGCATAGTTGGCTTCCGGTTAAGCTGGCAATCTGCTGATTTTCCTAGTATCAAAGTTACCAACTTTATCTGGACGATCGGAAATGTGATAACCTACTCCATCTGAAGCTTCATGCAGGAAAAGTCATACATAGCAGTATTAAAAGATAAAGGCACAAGTTAAGAGTTTCCTCATCTTTCTGTATCAGGTTAAACTTTCCATATATCACTCGTCTCATGATTATACATTTTTAAAATTATTTATAAAATGTCCTATATAAATACGTGCTTTTGAAACCATTAGGTATTAAGGAAATTAAGTAAGAGTAACCAAGACATATTACGGATAACCATTTTATTCTTTACTATCTTCATCGTGATTTCCATTGCATAATTTCTCCTTTGTATTCACAATCGTCTTTTACTTTTATTGAATGTTCGGGAATAACTTCTCCTAAACTATCACACTCAGCGTATTTCCAATCTGGACCCGAACAAAACTTGAAACAGATAGCCGTATTCCTGGAGAGTTGAAGTGTACCATTATAAATTTTATAATTATCATATACAGCAGAAAGTCTGAGCTGAAAACCTTTTGCAGCATCCCAATCACCCAGAGCTGAATTGTTACCAACCATATATATTTTATCGCCGGAACTAACCGGTGCAATAATTTCAACATAGAGCTTAACTTTTTTTGAAAGAAAAGTAACAGTTTTAAGTGAAGTGGATGTTTCAAAGTCTGCATAAGAAATATTAAACACAATTGAATCGGGAAACACTATTTTGGTGGGATTAAGATATATTCTATCATTTTCTTTGATATACCATTGGTCATTATACAAAGAAGAAACATCGAGTAGCTTGCAAGGTATCTCAGCAGATAACCCATTATCCCAATATGCTTTGGTAAACAACATTATGTTTGGAACAGTACCGGTTGAATCCATATATGGAGATGAAGTTTGAGTTGTAAGTTTAACTATATTTCTATTCCCCTTGCCAAAAAAGAAAATCATTGGTTTATAAATTCTTTGCTTCCATGAAATTTCATTGTGTATTCCGGTATAATCAATATCAAACAACAGATCCGAGCCGTATTTCCATCCAAGTTCAATAAGCCGCAACGTCATATCATAAGCATCTTCAACAAATAGATCCACTCCATTCCGATCCGGGTCTTCCGATTCAGCGTTGCCTGCATCAAGCCAGTACTTAACAGATTTCTTTTCCCCTTTATATGTATGAACGTATTTTAAAAGACTTTCGTCGCATCCCCAGAAAGAAGGAGACATACACGCTGCCATTCCAAAAATATCAGGACGCACCCACGCGGCATAAAAAGCAAATACGCCTCCGGCAGATGAGCCGAGAATAGCGCAGTATTTAGCCCCCTTCTTTACCCTATAATTTTCTTCAATATATGGAAGAAGTTCATCAGTCAGAAATTTCAAGTATTGATCCGCGGTACCGGCTCCATAGGGGTAAGGGGGCCAATACTCGCTTAGTCTGTTGACAGTGTTATTTATTCCAACAAGAATTACTTCTTCTATTTTCCCAGAAGAAACAAGCGAATCATAAGTTCTTTCCGCCATCCAACCGCCGGGAGAAAATACCCCTTGTCCGTCTTGCATGTACATTACCGGATAATATTTATTGCTGTTGAAATAGCTCTCCGGCAAATAAATACGTATATCTCTTTTGTTATTAAGTACATTTGAATGGAAGTTTTTTATTACTTGCAAACGAGCAACAGTAGCAAATGCAAGCGGTTCATTTAACTCACATGCATTTAGAGAAAGCAGTATTGCCAGATTGCAAATTGCAATCAACAAATGTTTGGATATGTTACACACAATAACAATTTTCAGCGTTCAGCTTTGATTAACGAACTAATATCATCTTCTTTTGTAAATTCAGTTCACCTGATTTGAGCGAATAGAAATAAACTCCCGAACTAACTTGGTTGCCGCTTTCATCATCTCCATTCCAGATAACAGAATGCTCACCTTCATTTTGGAATGAATTAACAAGAGTTTTTATTTCCTTTCCGAGTGTATCATAGATTTTTAATTTCACATTACCGGAAGATGGTAATTGATAACTAATAAGTGTTGATGGATTGAACGGATTGGGGTAGTTTTGCCAGAGCTCAAATTCTTTAGGAATTTGATTTTGATTCACTTCAATATTGGTAGGATTGGTAATAATAATCTGGAATTCGTCATAAACACTTATGCTCTCCTTATCAGTTACAGTTACCCGAACTTCCAAGGTATCAGCATTTAATGGCGTTCCTGAAAAAGTACGTGTAGAAGAGGTAAAGGTTAACCAGGCAGGTAAATCTTCACCATTGCTTTGTTTGCAGCTATAGGTCAATACATCATCATCTATAAAAGTAAAAGCCGGAATTTTATACGTAAGTCTTTTCCCCACAACAATTGATGTATCGGGAATTGGTTGATACACTTCAGGAATAAAATTGCCTTCGCTTATCACTGTGCCCTCATATACGTCCGAATATATGGGCGCATTGTAGGCAACGCTTTCAGTTCCGCCAATTACATATATCTTACTATCAACGGCAGCAAAACCACCAAGGACGTTAATTTTCGGGAGAGATGTAGTTTTAGTCCAAGTATCAGAAGCAGTGTCATATACATAAACAGCGGATAGACCGCCTCCATTTGCATTCTGACCACCCAGCATAAAAACTTTTTTATTTACAACAACAGCTCCCGGTAAAAAAGTGGCAACCGGCAAATCCTTTTTGCTTTCCCATTTGTTGGTTTTCGCGTTGTAACATTCTACAGTTTTAATAAGCGTCCATATACTGGATGAAGTGCCAGCGCCACCGATGACGTAGATAAGAGAATCCATTGCTACAACAGCAGCATTGTTCCTTGACGTTGGAACCGGAGCTTTTTCAATCCATGAATCGGCAACAACATCGTAAGCCTCATTCTTTTTTGTACAAGATGAGGGAACATCATTAAATGAAGTAATGCCTCCCATAACGTAAATTTTGTTGTTTACCACTCCGCTACCAAAATGCTGCCGGCATGTCTGGGCGGGAGTTAATGTATTCCAAACATTAGTTTCAGGATTATATACAAAGTTCGTACTGGTATTAGCAGAAAGGTCGCCACTGATTACATATATTCTACCGCCAACTTCTGCTGCTGCATGGTTACCTTGGTCTGGCAAACCGGCAAGAGTTTGCCATTTATTAAGGAGAATATCATATTCATAAAAATTGGGATCTGAATAAGCAACGAAATAAATTTTGTTGTTGTAAACTACAGCCTCTCCACCGGCACATGCTTGTGGTAGAAAGGCGATGGGTTTCCAAACTATTTTTTGGGCAAATGCATCAGAGCAAAAAAATCCAAGAGCAGTTAATAGGAGTATTTGAATTTTAATTGCCTTAGCAATAAAGCCAAATTCAAAAATGAGTAAATGTTTTTTCATAGTATTATTCCTTTCAGATATTTGAATTTTACCGCACCAAAACCATCTTCTTTTGAAAAGCCTGATTGTTCGCAAAAAGAGAGTAAAAATACATTCCCGAGCTTACCGGATTGTTGTTGCCATCTGTTCCGTTCCAAACAATTGAATGCTCGCCTGCGTTTTGAAATGAATTGACAAGTGTTTTTATTTCTTGTCCAAGTGAATCGTAAATTTTTAACTTCACACTGCTGGCAGATGGTAATTGATAGTTAATCATTGTTGATGGATTGAACGGGTTGGGATAGTTTTGATCCAAAATTATTCTGTTTGGAAGTTGTTCATTATCTTTATCAATGCCTGTTGTAGTTTTCTTAATCGAATCTATAACTGCTGTTGAAACCCAAAAGAGATTACTAATGGTACTTCCTCCTCTTGTAAAGAACAAATACTTTCCATCGGGCGATACAACCGGAAATCGTTCCCACTCATTTGTGTTTATTTTGTCACCCATATTTATTGGAGTTCCCCATTGACCTTCTATATTCTTAAAACGGATGTATAAATCAGCGTTGTCTCCTCCTCCAGCAAAAATCAGATAATCTTCGTCTGGAGAAACATAAATACTCCACCAGGGACTATATTCTGAAATAATATCCATCGGGGTAGGATCTGAGAACTTACCGTTGGAATATTTATAGCAAAGTGGGAGCGGTTGCCAATTATCAGTGTAGCCCAGATGATAAGCATTGCCTTTATTTGTAAATAAAGGAGCGTTATCCATACCTATAGTGTTATAAGGCTCTCCAACATTAATCGGGTTACCCCAGCCAGTTGCATTCCTTTCTACATACCAGGCATCAAAACTACCCTTACCGCCAGTGCGGTCTGAATAGAAAAACAATTTTTCACCATCCGGAGAAAATGTAAGGCCCCCATTATTTTTAGTTAAATAATCTTTAACAAAATCAGCTAAAGCCGGTTCGGTCCATTTCCCATTTTCCAGTTTAGAATAAACTATCCGTTCTATAGATGGATTTACAACCCAATAGATCTCATCACCCTTGGGTGAAATGGCGACCATACCATGTACATACCCGGTGACAATTCCAGACGCAAATCTTATAGGAACAATACCTGGAGGTATTTGACTTAGATAGAGGTTACTCTGAGCGTAAACATTGATTGCAATAAAAAAAACGATAATAGATATTTTAGGCATTATTTCTCCTATCACCTTATTATTATTTATTCAATAAAAGTTGCCGGGTTTTGTTTGTGTAAAAGTATTGAGGAGTGGAATGAATCAATATCAGAAACATTCCAAAGAATAACAGAAACGTTCCATTCGTAGTTTTGTTCTTTTTTAGAGATTAGATTACATAAAAACTGTTTACAGCTATTTGAAACTGCGGTTTAAAGAAGGGGGAGGTTTATTTTAGTTTGAAACGAGATTAGAATCTTCGGCTTTGGATTGATGCTCCTTAGGAAGGCAGCCGTAAACTTCTTTAAAACAAGATGTAAAGTATGAAGGTGAATTAAAGCCGGACATATACACAACTTCCGTTATGTTGAGTGATTTTTGTTGAAGCAGTTGAGCGGCTCTCTTAAGCTTTATATTTCTAATAAACTGGTTTGCGGAATAATTTGTAATGGCTTTCAATTTGCGGAATAACTGCGTCCGGCTTACTCCCAATTCATTCATCAGCATGTCCACGTTTAAATCCGGGTTGGTGATATTGTCCTCAATAACCTTTACCGCATTTCTGAGAAACTCATCTTCGCGGGAAGGCAACTTTAGTTCCTTTGGATTAAGCAGAAATTCTTTTGTGAAATACTCACGCAGTCTATCCCGCGATGTTAGCAGCCGTATAATCCTCATTTCCAAAATTTCGGAATTGAAAGGCTTAGTCAAATAATCGTCTGCACCTGTTTTCAATCCTTCAATCTCATTTTCTTCACCAACTTTTGCAGTAAGAATTAAAACCGGTATATGATTAGTGTGTAGGTTGTTTTTCAGTTTGGCACATAACTCAAGTCCATTCATCTCGGGCATCATAATATCACTGATGATAACATCAGGAATAATATCCGTGGCTTTCTTGTAACCGGAAATCCCATCTCCGGCTTCGTGAATTGCGTAATCTTTTTCAAAAATACTTTTGATAAATGATCGTAAATCGGAATTATCTTCAATAATCAACATGACTTCTCGTTCGTCCAGCGAACCATCCACTTGCGGCTCGATCAAATTTTCGTGTTCATTCGAAATCATTTCCGTAAGAAATTTATCTCTGACTTCGTCAACTGGTATTTCATTTACATCAATCACTTTATTCGATTTTTCAGTTTCTTTATAATCCGATTCATGCAGAGGAAGTTTTATGATGAATGTAGTACCTTCACCAATTCTACTTTCGACATCGATTTCACCATGATGTAATTCGATTAATTCTTTTGTATATGCCAAACCGATTCCGGTACCGGTGTTAAATCCTGTATTCGAGTTTTCAACCTGATAATATCTGTCAAATACATACTGAACCTGGTCTTCCGGGATTCCTTTTCCGTTATCACAAACAGAAATTGAAACGTGAGAAGTATTATTGCCATTTTCAGAAAATGTGGAGACCGACAAAACAATTTTACCTCCTGAATTTGTGTATTTGAACGCATTCGATAACAAATTATTTAATGTCTTGCCGATTATATCCGGGTCGAACCAAGCAGAAATGCTCTCTGGTGTAGAATTAAAATTATATGAAATATTTTGCTCGCTGCTCAAATGAGCAAAAGTTGAATAGATACCTTTACAGTAATGTACAATGTTGTTTGGAGCTACTTTCAATTTCACATTACCGGTATCCAGTTTGCGGATATCAAGAAGCTGATTTATGAGATTATGCAACTGTAGTGCATTTCTGCGGATGATATTGAGCATACCTGATGTGCTGCCATTTTGAGAGTTTGCTTTTATCAAGTTCTCGGTAGGACCAAGAATCAACGTCAGCGGCGTTCTTAATTCATGCGAAATATTTGTAAAGAACTTCAGTCTTTTCTGATCAGCTTCGTGTATCTTTTGAGACATAACCTCAAGTTGCTGCTTCTGATGCTCTAGAATTATATTATCTTTTTTCTTCCGAATGTATCCTCTGTATATTATAAAACCTAAAATGCTTGTTATAACAAAGCTTATTATGAAAAAGTATTTTAATTGAGTTTGCTTATCTATCTCCGAGTTTGCATGGATTTGACTCTCCTTTAATTCAAGTTCTTTTTGCATTTTCATGTTCTGAAATTCGAATTTGGTTTCCAAACGTGAAAGATTTTCCGCCTCGTTAAGTTTATTAAGGCTATCGGTAAGAATGTTGGATAGATTAAGATATTCGAATGCCTCAGTAAAATTATTCTGCAGTTTGTACGCTTCGCTTAATTTGGATGCAATTTCTTTGCGAAGCAAAAGTGAATTTATCTGTGCTGCGATCTTCAAAGCATCAAGATAGTGTTTAACTGCCTGAGGATTATTGTGTGTTTGCAAATTAAAATCGCCCAATGCTGATAATGAAACTGCTTTCTCATACACGGCATTTGCAGAATCTGCTAATGACAAGCTTTTGTTAAAATATACCAAAGCGTTTTGGAAATCTTTTCTGGTTAGAAATACTTTCCCGATATCAATAAGAACCTGGTGAAAAGCTATTCTGGGACAAACATCACAACCTGTATGGTAGCATTTGATATAATTATTAAAAGCATCTTTGTAATTTTTCTCAAGGTAAGATATTTCGCCGATGTTTTTATACGCATTAGCTATAGAATGCCTGTGATTAATTTTTTTAGCAACTTCTAAACTTTCTTTGAACAACATTAAAGCATCAAAATTTTTGCCCATTAGTTTATTTGTGATTCCAATATCTATTAAAGCATTTGATGTTTCTTGCCCAAGCTTATGTTTTTTACAAATATCCAGTACCTTTTGAAAATACAACAAAGCAACATCATAATTATGCTGGTAATCCCTTAGATAGCTGCCAATCTGAGAATAAGCCGAGAGAAT
>DYJK01000109.1 GCA_020723165.1 Melioribacter roseus
ATAGGTTTGAATGCATAAAAAATAAAAAGCCCTACTATAGAACCAAGCATGTTAACAAAGATATCATTGAAGTCTAAAAATTTTTGTCCCGGTACCAATACAAAATATTGTAGTATCTCATCTATCGTACCAACACAAAAGCCAATTAACAGAAACTCGGTAAAGAAAAACTTTTTTCTGTACCTATCAAAAGTTAAACCCAACAGCACTGCAAATATTGAATAATGCACAATATGAATAACTTCAACCGGGTGTAAACTATAAACTCTAAAATACCAGTAAACAAAGATCAAAGTGATATATAGATAAATTAAAGAATATAAGCGGTTAGTCCCCTTTATAAATTTTCTAACAAGAATGGAGAAGATGACAACTATAAAAATTATACCACCTTCCACCGAAAATTTCCGGGGGATAAATAAACCGGTTATTTCAGGTATTCTTCCTACGGCTAATTTTGAAACTTCTTGATGAAGAAAAATTGCAAATACTGCATAAAGGACAGTTACAACATAAAGGAATAGATTTAATAATCTAGGATAGAGTTTCAATACTATGCTAAAATTATTTTTATTAAATATACTGAATTACATTTTGCAAAAGCAAAGATTATCATTTTAAGGATGCTGTCTCCTATTATATTAAAAATTTGTTGACTTCACCTGAATTAAGGAGTAACTTAAAGTAAATAACATTGCCGTTATATTGTTTTCTTCCAACAATAGGAGGGCAAATGAAAATAGGGAAATATTTTCTCCTTACCTCTCTAATATTGTTAGCTTTCCACAAAATATACGCTACCGACTTAACACCAACTCAAATTACATCACCTGGTTCGCAAGCTTTTGTAGGTGCACCTTTCTATGTAGAATTTACTATTAGAAATCAAAATATACTTACAGCACCGGGGAATAGGTGGACTGTAGTAGTCGAGATTAGAGACGTATTAAATCAATTATTATGGACTGAAACCGTTCTAGGTGTAACGATACTACCGTATACAAACCAATATTTGACAACTACCGGTCAATACACACCAACCGGTATTGGTTTATACAACGTGACTGTTGACATTAATCATTTAGATGAAATTAATCCTTCAAATGATGTGTTAACAAATGAGTTTTTTGTTAACGATGCTCCAACTTCAATTTCAAATATTTCCCCGACAAATGGCGGAACTAATGTTCCTTTTGAAAATACTCTCTTTTCCTGGACAAACGGTTCGTACTACGTTTCGCAAACAAACGTTTTTATCAATTCTCAATCATCTACAATTGATTGGAATGCCTCACCTATAATAACAAGTAATGTCTCAAGTTTTAATTCATTTACTTATGCCGGGCAATTACCACAGCAATCTCAAGTAACCTGGGGTGTTCAGCAAGTTAACCCGGCTGGAACAACTAACAACGGACCATTTCAATTTTATACCGACTTTAACCAACCTGAAAGCATTACTGATATATTTCCTACTAATTTTTCTTCCGGTGTATCGCCCACGCAAAGTTTGGATTGGATGAATGGTGATGCACCAATTTTGCAAACTAATGTTTTTCTCTGGCCATCTCCTACAACACCTGACTGGAACAGTACACCGGTTTTATCAACAACTGCAACGGGTTATAATTCTTACACCCCTTCCACACCATGGGATTACGATCAAACATATCAATGGGGTGTTCAACAAACAAACGACAAAGGTACCACCAATAACGGACCGTTTTCTTTTTCCACTCAAGTGGGGCCGCCAAGTAGTATATTTGATATCAATCCGTTTAACGGGGCAACTAATGTATCACCCGACAACCCACTAAGTTGGACCAATGGTGATAATCCTATTACCGAGACAAGAGTTTTTGTATGGCCTTATCCATCATCAGTTGATTGGAACGGTTCCCCGGTCGTTACAAATACTTTTCCGGATTTTAATTCTTATACTCCATCATCACCATTCCAGTCAAATACTTTGCATCAATGGGGTGTGCAGCAAATAAATGATTATGGTACTACTAATAATGGTCCCTTTGAATTTACTACTGCAATGGGTTTACCACCTGACGATATTTCAAATATTAGTCCACCTAACGGTGCTGCAAATGTTCCTTTAGACCAGCCATTAAGTTGGACTAACGGAAGTAATCCATTTACAGAAACCAGGGTTTATGTTTGGCCATCACAATCTGAAGTTGATTGGAATACTAATGCAGTAGTATCAAGTACTCTTTCAGATTATCATTCATATTCTCCTCAAACTGAATGGAATCCGCTTACCGGGTATTGGTGGGGTGTACAACAAACAAATAACAATGGGACAACACAAAACGGACCATTTTCTTTTACTACTACTTATCCCCAAGCAGATTTAGCTACAAGCAGAATAGTTTCACCTCAACCTACGGTAACTTCTTTTTTTGACATATTTGTTCAAATTGAGGTTAATAATCTTGGTCCAAGTACAGCTTCCGGATGGAGTATTCCATTCACAATAAAAAATTCGAATAACCAAACTATATTTAACGGTACAATACCCGGGACAAGTTTAGCACCAAATTCATCAACAATAGTAACTTATCCAACACCATGGTATACTGATTCACCTGGTTCGTATTCCCTTTTTTCAAATCTTCAATATGGTAACGATCCAAATCAAAATAATAACAACAATATCTTCAACTTTGAAGTGGTTCCCCGGTTTCAAGGTACGACTATTCAACCAGGCCAAGGAGTTAATTTCTTCCAGATTGATTTTACATTTGACGATGCACCACAGAATGATTCACCCTACGGCATGATTGCGACCGACCACAACCAAATAGTAGCAGCTACCGGCATTAACTTCGGTTATATTAATTGCTACTCAAGTATTTTAGGATGGTTCGTTCAGAATATGTTGTTCGACCCTTCATTGCAGCTTGGTTCATCTTACAGCGGTTTATCATCTTTGTTTAATTTAGAAGATTTACAAACTCCAACCGATCCAACTGCCGAGCAAATTGATGCAAATGTATTTCTTTCCGGTGAACCGCTCTATGGTTTTATATCAACAGATTATGTTACTTTCCCGGTTGAGAAACGTCCATACAATACCGAAAAAGTTTTAGAACCGGTTGGAACCATTCCGGCACCCTTAACATTTGAAAATATACCATTTGTTGAAGGTGGAAAAAGTGACCTTGTCTGGCAGCATGGGCACGTATCAATTGAACAAGACAAGAATCAATGTGCACCTACCGCAGTTGCTAATAGTTTACAATGGCTGGAAAATAAAGGAGAAATTACCGTACCGCATGAACACAAACCGGGTATAAGAGATAACTCCCTCGTTGGACAGATGGATCTTGCGATGAATAGAGCTCCTCATACAGCACTTGGATTTCAGGCTATACACGAAGGCAAACTAAAATATATTAATGATAACAACTTAAGTAACAAATTAAAAATCAAACACAAGAACCACCCGGGGAGAAACTATTTGTCCAATGATACTGTTAAGGTCGGCAATGCCAAATCCATTCCCAACGCCGATACTACCCTATCATTAATTGATTGGATGATATCGGAATTAAAAGACGGCGAAGATGTAGAGTTGAGTATAACATGGGAAGAAGGTGGCGGTGGGCACGTAATTGATCTAATTGGAGGCGGATATGTAGATGGCGTTCCGTGGATTGCCTGGGTGCACGATGCTAATCAAGGATATGATAATAATGGAACTCCCGGTAACACTGCCGATGATAAAACAAAATCTAATGGCGGGATTTCACCGGACAGCGGTGGTGTGGGATGGTCTTATATTATTAATAATAGATTGGCGTCGGTAATAAAGGGCGATACTTCAAAAGCATATTTGAAGTATGCTATATCAGAATCCAAAGATACAACCTCAACAGATGTTGAAAATATTTACAAGGGGCTACCTACCGGCTATAAATTATATCAAAATTTCCCTAATCCATTTAACCCAACAACTACAATTAAATTCGAAGTACCAAAGGTTTCTTTTGTTAAGATTAATTTATATGATGGTTTAGGAAAAGAAATAATGCGAATAGCCAACGGAGTTTTCTCCGCCGGTACACACATTATTAAAATTAATATAGAAAATTTAGCGAGTGGAATTTACTACTACACTATGGAAGGAGATAATTTTAGAGAGACTAAGAAATTAATACTTCTAAAATAATCCGTGTCAATTTTATTAATAATCGGTGAACAGTGATTTGATTGTTTAATTGCTTTAAGATTTTATAAAATTATTAATCGTTTTTTCATCCGCACAATCAGTTAAACTTGCCCGGCAATCTTAATGACGGGTCTGTGTGCTATTCTTTAAGATTAATCCGTCTACTCTAACTCACTAACTATATTATTCACAAGCTTATATTTTTTTTCTGTTCGGGAACAAAGTGCGATTCCATTTGAATCAAAATTTAATTTTTCCCCGGCTTCGCTCAACCATCCGATAATCTTTGCCGGATTGCCAACAACTAATGCATAATCGGGAATATCTTTTGTAACTACAGCTCCAGCTCCAATAAATGCAAACTTCCCTATCGTATGTCCGCACACAATAGTACAATTAGCACCAAGTGATGCACCTTCTTGAACCAATGTTTTGATATAATACTTTGAGCCGACTTGCGGATATTTGCTGCGTGGATCGACAATGTTAGTAAATACCATCGATGGACCGCAGAATACAAAATCTTCTAATGTTACTCCTTCGTACACGGAAACATTGTTCTGAATTTTTACATTGTTGCCAATCACTACATTATTGCCAACATTAACGTTCTGACCCAACACACAATTTCGTCCAATCTTTGCGCCTGACTGTACATGTGTAAAATGCCAAATTTTTGTCCCCTCGCCAATCTCAACGTTATCATCAATTACAGCATATTCATTTACATAAAATTTACTGGGAATACTCATAGTTATATCACTTTAATCGTTAAATTCAAAAGGAAAAAGGGAATACTGGAATATTGAAGTTCATATTTATTCGAAATAGTTTATTTGTCGATGAACGAATCTGACCATTCACCATTTTTTTGTTTACTTTGTAACGATTTGATCAAGTTTAATAATTCATTTTCTACTTTATAATGTTGAGAATCAAATTTTTCGAAAATATTTTCATCTATTTTTTGTAAAACATGAAAAGAGTAGATACCAGAAAATAATTCACTGCACGATCCTAATGCAATATTAAGAAAATTTAAATATTCTTTGATACTTCTCCTGGAATATCCTTCAGAAATATTCCTTAAAATACTATTTGAAGCATCTAATATATTTATTTTTGATTTTTTTAATTCATAAGGTAAATCTTTTAAAATCTCAAAAACTAATTTGTACAAAGTCAAAGCATCTTCCCATACTCTTAATCTTGTATAACCACGATTAATGTTTTTTCTTTTTATTTCCATTCCTTCGCAATCCTCATACCACCTTATTCAGTTGTGCTGAGCAAAGCCGAAGCACCATTATTCCTTTATTCCACCATTCCATTTCCTAATATTCCAAACAATTAAGCTTTCCTTTGCGCTCACCGCGTTAACTTTGTAATCTCTGCGTGAAACTTATTCATTTATTCCACACAAAGTCTGCCAAGTTTACCCGCTGTTTTATAGCGGGAATAAACGCAATGTGCACTAAGTTTAAAACTTATACCTATGCAATATCATTTTTGTGTTTAAACAGTAAATTTATTCCATCAAATATTTTGTTTATAGTTTCGAAGTTTGTAAACCAATTCAATAGAAGGACGTGAATCTTGAATACCAAATCCTCTTCCATTTAAAATTTCTTGATAGACAACAGTGTGCAAATCGGTAAATCCCTCTGTGAATTCTATTTCCTGGTTATCTAATTTAATTGAACGATAAGTTCTCTGATTTTTTTCAAGTAATCCCGTTGGTAAGTCATTTTTATCGATGGAAAGAAACCAATCAACATCCGCATTTTGAAGCTGAAGTTTACCGCTCATTTTATTAGCTTGATTCAGATCAACTTCGTAATTGAGAACATCACCAAAAAGCCAAATAAGGAGATCAAAGAGATGTATCCCAATGTTGGTAGCAATTCCTCCAGATTTTTGTTTGTCCCCTTTCCATGAAAAGTTGTACCATAGTCCACGTGATGTAATATATTGAAGTGTGACTTTGTGCCTTTGTTTTGATGCTTTATGCTTGTTACTTGATACTTGTAACAACTTTCCTTTTAGTTTGATAAGCGAAGGATGTACACGGAGCTGCAGAACAGTATAAACTCTCTTACCATACTCCTTCTCCAGCGATTCTAGTGCATCAAGATTCCAAGGATTAAGAACAAGAGGTTTTTCACAAATTACATCCGCCCCGGTTCGAAGTGCAAATCGTATATGAGCATCATGAAGATTATTAGGAGTGCATATTGAAAGATAATCCAAACTAAAATCGGAGGATTTTCTTTTTAGCATTTCAATATGGCGATCGAACCGTTCAAACTCTGTAAAGAAAGCAGCATTTGGAAAATACTGATCAAGTATTCCAACCGAATCATGGGGATCCATAGCGGCAATCAAGTTGTTTCCCGTTTCTTTAATAGCTTTTAAGTGCCGTGGAGCAACATAACCGGCAATGCCGGTAAGTGCAAAATTTTTCATGTAAAAATATAACTATGATTTTTAAGAAAAGAAATTAATGGATGTAGGGGCGGCATACATGCCGCCCAAATTCTTATCGATATGTTTTTGAATAATCTATTGATAGGTTTCCAATTACAATTGTGATCTGAAATTTGTAGGAACTTCAGAGTTGAAAAGAGTATGATAAGGTACCCGAAAATTTTTTCATACCAATTAGACCGGCGAGTAATTTAATTTTATCTAAGAGAGTAAGTCGCATGCCGGTATTAAAATACATAGCATCATATTCAAACATCAATTCAGAAAGTTTAAAGAGTTGAATACTAACTCCCCAAAAGAATCCATCGAAGTTATAATTGTTTGCTTTAAATATTTTAGTGCCATATCCAGAATGAATTCCAATATCATTAATAAAAGAATTTAAATTGATATGTTTTGAAACAACTAAATAAGATGCATTATTATGAATTGCACCTGTCCCGCCATAGATTGCTAAAAGATCGTGAATGCCAACAAGAAGTGAAGGTAAGTATTTATTTTCATTTAATAATTTAACTCTAGTTGAAATTGTTCTATCCCCTAGTCCTTGTGTAATAATTTGGGAATCGAACAAATGAGTAATCCTAATACTAATTTCTACGAATGGAAGAAAAATAACTGATATATAGGGAGCAACAGCATCCACCTTATACCCACTGAATGAAACTAATTTTTTATCTACAATTGATGCACCAGCAGTAACTACACGATCTTTTCCTAAATCAGCGGTCGGTATATAAAAAAGCCCTGAAAGACCTTCTAGGTTTTGAGAGTGCAAGAAAGAAAAAGTAAAAAGAAAAATTAAAAAATATCTTTTTATAACTTTCATTTTATAACTAAAATAAAATTAATAAGCATTTGGGTCCCCTTTTATCATATTCCAAATTGTCAAGAGAATTATTTGGATATCAAGAAGAAATGACCAATTTTCTATATACCATAGATCATACTCTACCCTTTTCTCCATGAGAGTGATATCGGAAGTCTCACCACGGAATCCGTGAACCTGCGCCCAGCCGGTGAGACCTGGTTTAACAAAATGACGTTTAAGATAGTAATCGATTTTATGTAGGGATTCCTTATTGAGAAGCGTCGGATGTGGTCTGGGACCTACTACAGACATTTCACCTTTAAGTACATTAATAAACTGCAGTAGTTCATCAATATTTGTTTTGCGAAAAAATCTCCCAAGTTTTGTAATACGGGGATCATTTTGAGTTGACTGGCGGAATTTACCATTAGTATCTATATCAGTTGAATCACATCTCATAGTACGGAATTTATAGACTATAAATTTTTTATTATTTCTCCCCCATCTTTCCTGTTTAAATATAACCGAACCTTTGGAATCATTTTTAATAAGTAAAGCAACAATTGGATAAAGCCAGGAAAGTAATATGATAATAACGATTGAACTGAATGCAATATCGAAAATTCTTTTAACGAGGCGCCAAAAATAGGTATCAATTTTTTCCTCTTTTACTGCAATTACGGGAAACTGACCAAACATAGAAATACTATATCGGGAAGAAGCAAATCGAAAATAGTCGGGTATGATGCGGACGACTTTGCCGTATCTTTCGCAGATATCAATAACATGATGAATTTTCTCGGCAGCATAATTAGGGAGAGCTACAATTACGTTATCGATTTCTCTTTCAAGTAATATTTTATTAAGCGAATCAACCGTCCCGAGATAGAGACCATCAAACATTGGAATCTCAAAATCATCTAGAAATCCTACTACATTATAACCGAAATGAGGATTTTCTCTTATTGAGTAGAAAAATTTTTTGCCGACCTCACCTGCTCCAATAATTAGAATTGAACGTATATTTCTACCCCTTCTTCTTAGATTATCCAGAACCTTACTTAATAGCAATTTTTCTGTTATAAGAACCATGAATAAAAATAAACCGTTATACAGAACAAATAATCGTGCAAAGGTTATCTCTTTGATAAAAAATATTAGCACAATAGAAATTAATATCTGCACTAAAATATTTTTTATCAGCACAACTAACTCAAAAGAAAAATTGCGCGATCTGAATTCTTCATATAAATTTGTTGAATGGGATGAAATAAACCATGTGAAAAGAAGTAATATTAAAAGCAGAATTTCATTAACTCTATGCGTATACAATATCTCTTCTCTACCAGTTGAAATTATACTGGCAAGAAGGAATGCAAATATTATCGATGCATAATCGAAAAATTGTCTAAAGAAATGAAGGTAAGTACGGTTTGTTAGCATGCTTTATAATAAATGAAAGCCGCTAATTCGATTCAACATCATGTCCAATATTAAAGTATTTTTCTTGATAAAATATTTTAATAACAAGTAATAAATTATTTGATTAATGTGAAAGTGTGCTATAAGCAGTTTGAACTTCATACACTTTTAAATAATAATAAATATTGTTGATATATTTTTTCCCAAGACATTGTAGCTCTAATTTCAGCCCCAAGATTTTTGGCTTCCATTATGAAGTGCTCTTCATTGCTTTCAAACTTTTGAATTGCTTTGGCAACAGATATAGAATTCTTTATAAAAACTATTGCTTGCAATTTTCTATTTGGAAACTCAACAACCTCTCTATTAAACATTGTATCAATACATATCACCGGTTTGTCTAATCCGGTAACTCGGACTAAAGCTGGATTAATACCTCCAAGAGAATGACCATGCAGATAAGCTGTGCAGTTTAATATTATTTGCGTTAAGTAACTTTGGTCACCAATCAACCCTAAAAAAAAGACATTTTTGTTTTCAGATTTATCTTTAATCTCACGAAACCAAGTATTGTTAGGTACATGACCCGCGATTACTAGATTTTTTTTACTTCCAGATTCTAGAAATCCGTCAATCAAAATATCCGTTAAATTATGTGGTGTAATTCTACTCATAATCAAGTAATACCCTTGTGGATGCTCATTAACTAAATCGATTTTTTTCTCAGGAACATTGTAATCGCAACCATAACCTATCCAATCCATATCCAATTTAAAATTCTTTCTGTATAATTCTTGCATATGTAATGAATCAGTTATAGTTTTATGTGAAATGAAATAAGTTAAATATGCACCAAGCGGAAAAAAGATGTGCCTAAAAATTATTGGCCACTTTGGATCTTTCCACATTATGCCATTTACATTGCAAACTATTTTCTTTCCCAATAATCTAGGAATCCAGCAATATATCCCATTTTGAATGAATGCATAATAAATTAAATCACAATCTGAAAAAGCAGCTTTGAGAGAAGATTTAAAAGCCACAATTAATTGTCCAAGAAATTTTCCATCTGAAGTCTTATGAAAAACTCTTTTAACTCCGTTTTGAATTACATCATCTTTTAAATCGTATGTGTTATTTTTTTTTTGAGCCCAAGCATGGACAACAAACTCATGCCCATCTTCTACAAATCGCCATCCCAATTCTCTTATCAAATCTTCATGCCCAGCATAACTCCAGCCCTTAGTACCTATTATTGCAATTTTCATTTTGATATTCTAAAGTTTATTATGATTTCGTTTAAAAAATACACGCATTTCTTTAATCTGCTGTTGCAAGGGTTTAGTACATAATTTTACAACTATACTATATACGGTTGCAATACTTCTATCAACTGCTTCTTTGGCTTCTGCTGCGTTGATTTTCAAATTCAATTTGTACACGTTGTTGAAGATTTGCAGAAGCTCATACTTGTTAACCGTGTTTGGAGAGTGGATGTGGAATATTCCTTTTTGATAGAGACCGTTCTTAAAAATATGTTCGATAACTTCTGCGAGATACAAAGTTGTAACGCCGTTCCATAAATGATTTGTAAACCCGTTCACTTCTTTTCCGGCTTGGCTTTTTGCCCACTCTAGAAGTGAACGGCTCTGTCCGTTCTCTTCGCCAATTATTGAAGTGCGAAGAACCATGCAGTCCATATTTTCTCCGGCATTTTTGCTCAAACCGTAAAAATCATCTGCATCGAAATAATCTTCTTCGGTGTAGTTTCCTTTCTTGCCGGTGTAAACACAATCGGTTGTAATGTGAAAACATTTTATTCCGTGTATGTTACAAGCTTTTGCAAGGTTTCTCGGAAAGAGTGAATTTATTTTCAGAACATTTTCTATCGTGTTCTTTGCGATTGTCGGTTTAATTACTCCGGCACAGTTGATCACAACATCCACTCCGTCGAGAAATGTTTCGAACTTTGTCATCGTGTCGTTTGCGATATCAAATTCATTCCGTGAAATTTCCACAACATCATATTCTTTCGATTTGTAATACGAAGCGACTGCGTAGCCGAGCATTCCGGTTGAACCAACCACTAAAATTTTTCCCATATCCTTTCCTCTATTAATCTTGTAATCCTTCATTCATACAATTACCTCTCTTCCACTTTCCACGGGTCCCAGTAATGTGCATCGTAACGTACATCATCATTGAGACTATCTTTTAATTCCGACGTTGAAAAGAAAATAATTTTTGTGTCATCGGTTAACGACATAAATCCGTTAGCATATCCGGCTGGAATAAACAGAATGGAAGGATTTTTTTCACTTAGTACAAATCGATGCACTTTCAAATTCCTGGATGGCATTTCCCAATTATCGATTTGTACTGCCCCAATTACAGCTGTACCTTTTAAAACCATCACATATTTAGACTCATTGCGGTGAGCGTGCCATGCACGTACAAATCCTTGTTTATGATTTTCGACAGTGTAAAATCTTTTTACATCGTCAAAGTTAAAATCGTTAACAAAACTTGTAGCGCCTCGGTCATCAACGGCGAGACCACCTTGAACCAAATAAGGTTGAATATCGTTTGTCATTTTACCATTCCAATTTTATTAAATGTTTTAACAAATAATTTTTCATGATTCTCTTTTAAATAATCCTGGTTTGAATATCGAGGACTCTTCAAATCTTTGATGCGTTTTGTTTCCACCAAAAATTTTAGTTCTTCAATTCCCTCATCAACGGAGTGAATCGATTTATATCCGAAAACTTCTTCCGCTTTTTTTGCGGAGACACGGTAATTGCGCGTATCCTGAAACGGCATGTCTGTGTGTTCGATAACCATATCCGGGAAGTGCATTCGAACTTGATATGCCAGATCCATAATGCGCACATTCTGCCGCGCAAGATTGTAAACACCTTTGTGTTCTGTTTCCAAATTCATCAACACGGCACGCGCAACATCTTTTACGTGAAGCAGTGGGCGGAATTGATCGCCGCCGAATACACTGATTTGTCCTTCAACATACGCGCGCACGGTTAGAATGTTCACAACCAAATCCAAACGGATACGTGAATAAAGATCGCCGACACCGAACAATGTTCCGAGTCGGAAGATGATAGCATTTTTATGTTTCAAAAATTTCTCTGCATTCAATTTTGTTTCAGCGTAAATGGAAAGCGGATTTGTGGGGGAGGTTTCGTTCAACTCACTGTTTTGTGCACCGTATACCGAACACGTAGACATAAAAACAATTCTGCCGTCATAATTATCTGCAAACCATGCAACAGAATCCTGATTGATTGATTTTGTTAATTCGGGATTCAACTGACAAGCACCGTCCCCTACTATTGCAGCCAGCCAGACAACAGTATCTGCCCACTTGAGATTAGGAATTAATTTCTCATGGTCACGTACATCACCGTAAACAAAATCGACCGGTTTCCGGAAAGAATCTTCGTACAGAAGCGCATCATAAACGCGAACATTGTAATTTGACTGTTGGATTAAATCCGTAATTGCACCGCCAACGTAACCGGCGCCGCCTACAATCAGTACATTTTTCATTTATAATTTCCTCTTCAA